>JBARVM010000029.1:0-21863 GCA_049646265.1 Paracoccaceae bacterium | reverse complement strand
GTCAAAGCCGAGTACGAAAAGGGTCATGGCCAGCGTCAGCCCGGCCAGCAAAAGCGAGGTCATCGCCAGACTGACGGTGCCGGATGCCGGAACGATACCAAGGATGGAGCCAAGGAACGTATCGCCGAAAAGCCCGCCATAGCCAAAGCTTTGTTCCCAGCCGGGGCCTACCTCTTGCGTGGCGGCGGTGGCCGACATCATCGCAATGGCAATCGGCGCAAAGATCGCGCGGGAAATGGCGCGTTCCTCGCCACGGTGGGTCACCATGCGGCCACCCCAGAAGGCAAGGATCAGCACGATACCCCAGGCGCCACGGCCTGCGATAACATAGACAGGTGCGGCGATGGCGGCACCGAACGACCCAAGGAGGTTATGCACCGGCTGGTCGGTCGCGGCGAACCAGCTGGGATCGGAGGGCGAGAAGCTGGCCAGCATCAGGCCAAGCAACAGCGCCATGACCACAAGCATCACGCCAAGCAGTTCGCGTCCGCGCCGCTCGATCGCTGCCTGCATTTTCTGATCGACCAGAGGATCGCGTCTGCGTGCCTGATAAGATGCCATTCGTCCTGTCCTTACCTGTAGATGCAATTGCAAAGCCTGCTCAGACCCTGCTGCATGTCGTCTTTTGGCGCGACCATGGCCACGCGGATATAGCCCGAGCCGGGGTTATGCCCCCCAACCTCGCGGGCGAGATAGGCGCCGGGCAAGACCCGCACACCGGTTTCCCGCCAAAGTTTCACGGCGGCTGCCTCGCCGTCATCGACGGGCAGCCAAAGGAAAAAGCCGCCCTCTGGCCCCTGATAGCCCTGAACATCGGCGAAAATCCGGTCGGCGATGCGAAACTTTTCCTGATAAAGCGCGCGGTTCGCCGTGACATGCGCCTCGTCCGCCCAGACCCGGGCAGAGACATGTTGCACCGGCAGCGGCAGCGGCGAGCCGCCATAGGCGCGCAAGAGGCGAAAGCGGCGGATCGTCTCTGGGCCGCCGGCCACGAAGCCGGACCGCAAGCCCGCAAGGTTGGAGCGTTTGGAGAGGGAGTGAAAGGCGGCGACCCGTTCGGGATCGGCGCCGATGCGGGCGGCCACGTCGAGCGCGCCGGTGGGCGGGCTGGTGCGCCAGATCTCCGAGTAGCATTCATCCGACAAAAGCGTGAAGCCGTAGCGTTCGGCCAGCGCCAGAATCCGTTCGAGATAGGCGCGCGATGCGACCGCCCCTTGCGGGTTGGCAGGCGAGCAGAGATAGGCCAGCGCCACCCGGTTCAGGACCGAGGCGGGCAAGCTTTCATAATCGGGCAGAAAGCCCGTGGCGGCGGTGGCGGGCACAAAGACGGGTTCAGCCCCGACAGAAAGTGCCGCCGCGACATAGGGCTGGTAAAAGGGGTTGGGCATCAGAACGACGGGGCGGCCGTTCTTTTCCTCGGGGCAAAGCGCCATGCAGGCGTCAAAAAGCCCCTCGCGCGTGCCGTTCAGCACCATCAGCCGTTCAGCCCCGAGGCGCGCGTCATAGCGCCGCTCGATCCAGCCGGAAATGGCGGCCAAGAGCGCCTCTGTCCCGTCGTTTGGCGGATAAAGGCCAAATTCGCCGACATGTTCGGCCAGAACCGGGCCGACGAAATCGGGCATCGGGTGGCGCGGCTCGCCAATGGTCATGGCAATCGGTTCGCCGCCCGGTTCATGGGCGTCGAGCAGGGATCGCAAACGCGCAAATGCGTAGTCTGGCAGGTTCGAAAACCGCTCTGGAAACGCCATTACTGCCTCAATCATCGGGGTCATGTCGCCCCGTTTGAAGCAAGACTAACCATTCGCCCCGGCAGGGTCCAGAAAAAGTGAACGGCTGCGGGCGCTTGGGTTAGAATTGTGGCATTTGCGCCCGCCGGGACGGGGCCGTGGCGGCGGAACGGGCGGCCGAAAGGCCAAGGAACCGGGCGAGAAAGGCCCGGTCACCGGGGTTTCCAAGGATATCCACCGCCCCCGCTGGTGGCAGCCAGTGGGCGCTATGGCCGCTTTCGCGCGGCGGGCCCTGACGCAGGGCGGGGCGGGCAAGGTAGATATGGCAGATCTTTTCGGCCCAACGGTCATATTCGGGCATAAAGACAAAGCGGCGGAAGGCCCCGAGACGGCGTGGCGCGGCGATGGACCAGCCGGTTTCCTCGAACACTTCGCGGTGGAGCGCGCAGAGGGGCGATTCGCCCGGGTCGATCCCGCCGCCGGGCAGCTGGAATTCCGGCTCCGGCTCTGCCTGACGGGTCAATAGCAGCGCGCCATCGCGTATCAGGATCGCGTAAGCACCCGGTCTAAGGCCGTATTTCTGCCCGGCCACCACGCTTTCGCCATATCGTCTGATCATGCCGGACCCACCCGTTGCCGTTTTCCGCACCAACCGATATGCCAAGGCGCGCCAGTCAAGGAAAGCCCATGTCCGTCAGCACCAACAAAATCACCTGGGACGATACCGTCTTGCCCTTTCAGCTTGACCGGTCCGACACGCGCGGCCGGATCGTGCGGCTGGACGGCACGCTGAACAAGATTCTGGCGCAGCATCACTATCCGTCGCAGGTGGAGGGGCTGGTGGCGGAGGCGGCGCTTTTGACCACGCTGATCGGGCAGACGCTGAAGCTGCGCTGGAAACTGTCGCTGCAGATCCGGGGTGACGGGCCGATCCGTATCGTGGCCACCGATTATTACGCCCCGGCGAGCGAGGGGGAACCGGCGCAGATCAGGGCCTGGGCCTCTTACGACGCGGAGCGGCTGACGGGCGATGCGGGCTTTGGCCAGATCGGCAAGGGCTATTTCGCCATTCTGCTTGATCAGGGCGAAGGGACGGCCCCCTATCAGGGCATCACGCCGCTGTCAGGCGGATCGCTGGCCGCCTGTGCAGAGACCTATTTTGCCCAGTCCGAACAGTTGCCAACCCGTTTTGCCCTGTCCTACGGCCGGTCGCAGATGAGAGGAGAGGCCGAGGGATGGCGCGCGGGCGGGATCATGGTGCAGCAAATGCCCAAAGCCTCGCCCCTCGCGCGGGTCGCGGAGGCAGAGGGGGGCAGCGGCGAAGGCGGGCTTTTGGCCGCCGAAGATATCCTGACGGGCGAAGAGGGCGAGAACTGGAACCGGGTCAACCATCTGTTGAACACGGTCGAGGAGCTGGAACTGGTTGGCCCCTCCGTCCAGCCGACGGAACTGCTTGTCCGGCTTTTTCACGAAGAAGGGCCACGGGTCTTTGATACGCAGTCGGTGCAGTTCGGTTGTTCCTGTTCGGCAGACAAGGTGCGGCAAAGCCTGTCGATCTATTCGGCCAAGGATATTGCGACAATGACCACTGACGCGGGTATTGTCACCGCCGACTGCCAGTTTTGCGGCCGCCATTACGAGCTGGACCCCGCGACGCTCGGCTTTGAGGCGAAGGAGAGGCCCGGTGGCGATCAATGAGACGCTTGACCAGTTGCGCCGGGCGCTTTTGCGGCCCGAAGGGCCTACATCCGACTATGATCTGAACCCTGCCCTTGCACCAAGGGCGGCTTTGGCCGGGGATCCGCCGCCACCGCTGCGCCCCGCCGCGGTGCTGATCGGCCTGCAGCCCCGAAAGGGTGAGCTGCGGCTTTTGCTGACCAAGCGCGCCTCCCATCTCAAGCATCACCCCGGCCAGATCGCCTTTCCGGGCGGCAAGCAGGATGCGGGCGATGCCGATCTGATCGCCACGGCGCTACGCGAGGCCCGTGAAGAGATCGGCCTGCCCGGCGCCGAGATTCTGGGCACTCTGGCCGCCCATGAAACCGTGACCGGCTTTCTCGCAACCCCGGTTTTGGCCTTGTTAGACCCTGATTTCGTGCCGGTCCGGCAAGAGGAAGAGGTGGAAGAGGTCTTTTCCGTGCCTTTCGACCATATTGCCGAACCGGGCCGTTTTCACATCGAAAGCCGTATCTGGCGCGGCGTGCGGCGGCATTATTTCGTCGCCCCTTATGGGCCCTATTACATCTGGGGGGCAACCGCGCGTATGCTCAAGGCCTTGGCAGACCGGATGGCGGCATGACGGGCACGGGACTTCGCATTACCGACGGCTGGATCAGGGGGGCGGACCTGCAGGCGGTGCTTGGCTGTCTGACGGCGGCGGGCCATCAGGCCTATCTGGTCGGCGGCTGCGTGCGCGACGCGCTTTTGTCTGTGCCGGTCAATGATATCGATATTGCCACCGATGCGCGGCCCGAACGGGTGGCCGAACTGGCCAGCGCCGCCGGGCTAAAGGTGGTGCCGACCGGCATAGAGCATGGCACGCTGACCATTGTCGCAGCTGGAAAGCCCTATGAGGTTACCAGCTTTCGCCGCGATGTCGAAAGCGACGGGCGGCGCGCCGTAATCGCCTATTCGGCCGAGATCGCCGAAGATGCCGCGCGGCGCGATTTTACCATGAATGCGCTTTATGCCGATGCCGAGGGGCATGTGATTGCGCCATTGGGTGGCGTCGAGGATCTTTTGGCGCGGCGGGTGCGTTTTGTCGGCAGGCCAGAGGACCGCATTCGCGAAGATTATCTGCGTATTCTGCGTTTCTTTCGTTTTCACGCGCTTTACGGCGACCCTGAACAGGGGCTGGATGCGGAAGGGTTGGCGGCTTCGGCGGCGAATTTGGCTGGAATAGACACACTTTCGCGCGAAAGGATCGGGCATGAGATGTCCCGCCTGCTGGCAGCGACGGACCCGGCCCCCGCCCTTGGTGCCATGCAGGCCAGCGGTGTTCTGGCAAAGGTCTTGCCCGGTGCCGATGCACGGGCGCTTGGCCCGCTTGTGCATCTGGAGGCGGGCCGCGCCGCGCCGCGCTGGCTGAGGCGGCTTGCGGCACTCGGTGGCGAAGATGCGGCGGGCGCCTTGCGCCTTACCCGCGCCGATGCGCGGCATCTGGCAGAGCTTGGCGCGGCGGTGGGCAACGGCGCGGGGGCGGCGGAACTTGCCTACCGGTTCGGGGCAGACGCGGCCGAGGATATCCTGCTGCTGCGCGCCGCCCTTCTGGAGGCGCCCCTTGGCGCGGGCGATGCTGCCGCCATCGCGCTGGGTGCCGGTGCCCGGTTTCCCCTGACGGGGGCCGATCTTGCGGGGCGCTTTTCCGGCCCGGCGCTTGGCGCTGAATTGCAGCGGCTCGAACGGCGGTGGATCGCGTCGGGTTTTCAATTGTCACGGGAACAATTGCTGGCTTGAACCTTCGGTGGGCCTGACGGATAGTCCGCCGACAGTCAAAGGCCCTTTCCATGAGTTACGAGATCTTTCGCGCCCTTGTGGCGCTGTCCATCGCCACGCTTTTCACGCCGGGGCCGAACAATGCGATGCTGGCCAATTCCGGCGCGACCTTCGGTTTTCGCCGCAGCCTGCCGCATCTTCTGGGTGTGGCGCTGGGCTTTCCGGTTATGGTGCTGATCGTCGGGCTGGTCCTGGGGCAGCTTTTCCAGACGAGCCCGCTTTTGCGCGAGGTGATGCGCTGGGGCGGGGCTGCGCTGCTTTTGTGGATCGCGGTCAAGATGGCCTTTGCGGGCAGCGCCAAGGCCAAGGCGCAGCTGGCAAGCCCGATGGGTTTTGGCGCGGCGTCCGCCTTTCAATGGATCAATCCCAAGGCCTGGTCGATGGCAATTGCCGCCACATCACAATTCATCACACCGGCGGCGCCGGTTACCACGGCGACCATCGTTGCCGCGACCTTTGCCGGGCTTGGGCTTATCTCGGCGGCCACCTGGGTTGGGCTTGGTCAGGCGATTTCGCGCTGGTTGACCACCGAATGGCGGCGGCGCGGCTTCAACATCACCATGGCGCTTTTGATCGTCCTGTCGATGATCGACCTCTTGCGCCACTGAGAATTCCCCTTGGCGATGATCGTCGCTATGATCGGACAAGGCCAAAGGACCCGCCATGACATCAGATGCCGAAAGCCGCCGGGGCGCTTTCACCCGCTGTGACGCCGCCGCCCTGCCCCGCGCCCCAAGACGGGCGTGGCGGGCATGAAGCGGCTTTGGACGATCGACGCCTTTCGGCCCGCGATAGGTGCGCCGCCAAGAACCTTGGCGCGCTTCTTCCTCTGGTGCCTGTCGGGGTCATGGCCCGCGCTGGTGGTGGCGGCCTTCCTGTCGGCGCTGGCTGGCGTGATGGAGGTGGTGACAGCCGATTTCCTTGGCCGTGTCGTCGATGTGGCCAGCACCGGCAACCCGTCGCGGGTCGTCGCCGATGAATGGCCGCTTTTCGCCGCCTTCGCCTTTTTCCTGCTGGTGCTGCGCCCCTTGGCCTTTGGTCTGTCGTCGGCGTCAAATTCGGTGATCATCCAGCCCAATGTGCTGCCCCTTGTCCTGTCGCGGCTGCATCGCTGGACGATGGGCCATGCGGTGACGTTCTTTGACAATGATTTCGCCGGACGTATCGCGCAAAAGCAAATGCAGACCGCCCGAGCCGTCACCGATGTGGCCAGCGAAACCATCAATACCGTGGCCTATGCGCTGGCGACGCTGATCGGGTCGGCGGTCTTTTTGCTGGTGATCGACGGTTGGGTGGCGCTGGGTCTGGCGCTGTGGATCTGTGTCTATCTTGGCCTCATTTGGGCTTTCATGCCGAGAATCCGCCTCCGCTCCAAGGAACGCGCGGGCGCGCGGGCGATGGTGACGGGGCAGGTTGTCGATACGATCACCAATATCAAGACGGTCAAGCTTTTCGCCCATGCCGCCTATGAGGATCAGGCCGCGCTTGGCGCGATGGGCGTCTTTCGGCTGAGCGCGCTGGAGTTCGGGCGGCTTTCGGCGCTATTTCGCATATCGCTGATGGTGCTGGCCGGTCTTTTGCCGCTGATGCTGATCGGCGGCGCGCTGCTTTTGTGGTCGCGGGGACAGGCGACGGCGGGCGACATTGCGGCGGCGGGCACGGTTTCGATCCGCATTGCGCAGATGACCGGTTGGGTCAGCTTTGCCCTGATGAATATCTATTCCTCGGTCGGGGAGGTCGAGGATGGCATGCGCACCCTGACGCCGCCGCATGCCTTGATCGACGCGCCGGACGCCCGCGTTCTGGAGCGGGTTGCGGGCGAGGTGCGGTTCGACAAGGTAAGTTTTGCCTATGGGCGGACAAGCGGCGGTCTGCATGATGTCAGCCTGACGATCCGTGCGGGGGAAAAGCTGGGTATTGTCGGTGCCTCTGGCGCCGGGAAATCGACTTTGGTCGCGCTCCTCTTACGGCTTTACGATGCTGAAAGCGGGCGGGTGCTGATCGACGGGCAGGATGTGCGGGAGGTAACGCAGGAATCCTTGCGCCAGCAGATCGCCATGGTCACGCAGGAAACCGCGATGTTCAACCGCTCTGCCCGCGACAATATCCTCTATGGCCGCCCCGGCGCCTCGGACGCCGAGATGAAACGCGCGGCCGAGCAGGCGGAAGCGGATGAATTCATCCGCGAGCTGCAGGATTTCAAGCACCGGACCGGCTATGAGGCGCATCTGGGCGAACGGGGGGTGAAACTTTCGGGCGGGCAGCGACAGCGCATTGCCCTGGCGCGCGCCTTTCTGAAAGATGCGCCGATACTGGTGCTGGACGAGGCGACGAGTGCCTTGGACAGCGAGGTAGAGGCGCAGGTGCAAGAGGCGCTGCACCGGGTCATGCAGGGCAAGACGGTACTGGCCATTGCGCACCGTCTTTCGACCATTGCCGAGTTGGACCGGATCGTGGTTCTGGATCAGGGCCGGATTGTCGAGACGGGTAGCCATGCCGAGCTTTTGGCACGGAACGGGCTTTATGCCCGCTACTGGGCGCGCCAGTCGGGTGGATTTCTGGGTGTGGATGAGGAAAGCGCGTGAAGGTCAGGATTGAAAGGCTGGGTCATCTTGGCGACGGGATCGGGCTTGCCGAGGATGCGGGTGGCGCGCAGGTCTTTGCGCCGCGCACCCTGCCCGGCGAGGTGATCGAAGGGGCGGTGGAGGAGGGGCGCATGGCCAGCCCCTCTATCCTTACGCCCTCTGCGGACCGCCGCCGCGCGCCCTGCCGGCATTACGCGGCCTGCGGCGGCTGCAGCCTGATGCATGCGACCGATGAATTCGTCGCGGGCTGGAAGGTCGCGGTGGTGGCCGAGGCTTTGGCGGCACAGGGCCTTTCGGCGCCGATGCAGGCCATCCACACCTCTTCCGAACGATCGCGGCGGCGGGCCACCTTTGCCGGGCGGCGCACGAAAAAGGCGGCGATCGTGGGGTTTCATGGCCGTGCCTCTGCCACATTGGTGGATATTGGCGACTGCCATCTGGTGCTGCCGGCGCTGGCGGATGCGCTGCCATTGTTGCGGCAGGTTACCATGGCGGGCGCCTCGCGGCAGGGGGAATTGGCGCTGGCGCTGACAGAGACGGATGGCGGGCTGGATCTCGCGGTCAGCGGTGGCAAGCCGATGGAGGTGACGCTGTTCACCGCGCTCGCCGCGCTGGCAGAGACGCATGATCTGGCGCGGCTGAGTTGGGATGGAGAGGTGATTGCCGCCCGCCGCCCGGCACTTCTGCGTCTTGGCCGGGCCGATGTGGCACTGCCGCCCGGCGCCTTCCTGCAAGCCACGGCAGAGGGAGAGGCGGCACTGGTCGGCGCGGTGAGGGAGGCGGTTGGCGGGGCCGCGCGGCTCGCCGATCTCTTTTCCGGAGCGGGCACCTTTGCCCTGCCGCTGGCCGAGGCGGCAGAGGTTCATGCGGCCGAATCCGATGCGGGCCTTCTGGCGGCGCTTGATGCCGGTTATCGGCGGACGCAGGGCCTCAAACGGGTCACGACAGAGGCGCGCGACCTGTTCCGCCGCCCGCTTTTGCCGGACGAGCTTGCCACCTTTGACGCGGTGGTTCTTGACCCGCCGCGCGCCGGGGCAGAGGCGCAGGTGCGCGAATTGGCGCAGTCACGGGTGCCGGTCATCGCCTATGTCTCTTGCAACCCGGTCACCTTTGCGCGGGATGCGCGCATTCTGGTGGCGGCGGGATACCGGCTTGACTGGCTGCAGCCGGTCGATCAGTTCCGCTGGTCGCCCCATATAGAGCTGGCCGCGCGATTTTCGCGGGCCTGACCCAGTGGCTTGCCCCCTTCCCCCTGGACCCGGTGGCGTGTAAGAGGGCAGGAAACAACCGACATCAGGCAGAACATGCGCGCACTTTCCCTTGCCCTACTGGCCCTTTGCCTGGTGATCACCAGCGCCTGTTCGTCGAAATTCCGCAGCTATTCCGGGCCGGAGGTCACCTCGATCCTGGTCTTCAAGGCTGAACGCAAGATGTATCTTCTTCACGGCAATCAGGCGCTGAAGGTCTATTCGATTGGGCTGGGCGGCAACCCGGTTGGCGACAAGCAGTTCGAAGGCGACATGAAGACGCCCGAGGGGGCCTATCTGATCAGCCACCGCAACCCCAATAGCGCCTATCACCTCTCTCTCGGCATATCCTATCCGAATGACGAGGATCGGGCGGAGGCAGCGGCATTGGGCAAGGAGCCGGGGGGCGATATTTTCATCCACGGGCGCGGCGACAAGGCAAAGAAGACCGGGGCGGACTGGACGGCGGGCTGCATCGCGGTAACCAATCGCGAGATGGAAGATATCTATGCGATGGTCAAACCGGCACGCCGATCTTCATCAAGCCGTAAGGGGTTGGGGCGGCGGTCCTAGCCGCCGGTGACCAGCGTCCACCAGATCTTGCCGCTTTTCTCCTGATGCCAGCTGAAGCCGACATCGCGCGCGGCAGGGTCGAGAATGACCGCCGCCGTATCGGGGACAGACATCCAGGCGGTCAGCGTTTCGATCTCATTTTCAAAGGTTTCAGAAATATTCTCGCCCAGCATCCGCCCGGCGTAACCGGTGCGCTGCACGCGCAGGATCGGGGAAGAACCGTCGGAGCCGAAATGCCAGGGCCGGTTCTGTACCGACATATCCAGCGAATGGGTGGCAGCCGCCGCCGTCAGTTGGGCGTTCAGCGTCAGCGGCGGCGCGCCGGCGGTTGCCCGGAGCCGGTTGGCGGAATCGATCATCGAATAGGTGACGCGGCTGACATCATTCGGCCCGATCTTGTAGGCCACCGGCAGGGGGCGGCCGTCGGCGCCAACCGCTGTCTGGTTGCTGACACAACCGCCAAGGATCATCAGACCGGCAAGTGCGGCCAGAACTTCATTCCGCATAGGAGGCTTCCCTCTCATCCATTCAGCGCACGCTTTACAGTTTCGCCAAGAAGTGTTCAAACGCCAAATCATCCAGACCCGCGAATGGCAAGTGACCAAGCTGTGATTTGCCCAGACGCGCGAAAACCGGAACAATAGGCAAGGCCGGAACAGGCGGAAATCTGCCCGGCTGAGGCCAAAACGGAGAGATGAGGCAATGAAACCGCTTGAGAGCCGTCTGATCAGCCGCAGAACCCTGTTGGGCAGTGCCGCCGCAGGTGCCGCCACAACCCTGGCCGGCCCCGCGCTGGCGCAGGCCGTCAACAGTGCAGGCACGACCGAGGTAGAGGCCGATATCAGCAGTAATATCCGGCGCAATATCTCCAGCTTCCGGTCGCTTCAGTGGCAACCCTATTTCGATGATCTGAAGAAGGGCGCTATACTGGTTGATGTCACCTCTCGCGCCTTGCATTTCTGGAACGAGGATGGCTCGATCTACCGGCTTTATCCCACGAGCGTACCCCTGACCGAGGATCTGACCCGGCGTGGCAGGACAGAGGTTGTGGAAAAGGTGGTCAAGCCGACATGGCGGCCCACCCCGTCGATGCGCGAACGCTATCCGGACTGGCCCGAAGTGATCGAGGGGGGCGATCCGACAAACCCGCTCGGCCCGCTGGCGCTTTACCTGTCTTGGCAGTTCTACCGGATCCATGGCACGCATGACACGCGCAAGATCGGGCGGCGTTCCTCTAACGGCTGTATCGGGCTTTATAACGAACATATCACCGAACTGTTCGGTCTGGTGCGGACGGGCACGCAGGTGTTGCTGATTTGACAATCTCTGCGGTTTTTTTGCCCACACAGGCATAAAAAACAGCTAGCCATACTCCTTCCACCCGTTTTAGGGTGAATCACGAGGGAAGGACGACGCCCCTGTCATCCCGGTTTCGCAATTTCGGGGCGCGGATGGAGATATAGAATGAAAAAGATTGCTCTTGCTGCCGCTTTCACGCTGGCCGCTTCGACCGCCTTCGCTGGTGGCATGGCTGAACCGATGATGGAAGAAACCGTTGTTGAACAGGCTGCTTCTTCGGGCGGCTGGGTTGTTCCGCTGCTGCTGATCCTTTTGGTCGCTGCTGCTGCCAGCAACTGATCTGAAACGACAGTCAGCCTGACAGCGCGCGCTGTCAGGCTGAACCACATCAGGCTTTGTCCCTCTCGGTATTCTACCGAGCCTTGTTTTGCGGCCTTGTCCTGGCCTGCAAACCTGCCTGAAGCCGCCAAATTGTTGCCCCCGCCCCGCCAGTCCGGTACTCCGGCCGGTGTTTTTTGGCGCAAGTGTTGCTAAATTGACGAAACCACAGCGTTACCTTCACGAAGCTGGACAAGAGATATTGCAAATCTCAGATGCTTCGAGGTAGTCGTTCCTTCGAGGTAACGCTAATTGCCCCAGTCTTCCTCACTTGATTTTTTCTGGGGCGCGGATGGAGATATAGAATGAAAAAGATCGCTCTTGCTGCCGCTTTCACGCTGGCCGCTTCGACCGCCTTCGCTGGCGGCATGGCTGAACCGATGATGGAAGAAACCGTTGTTGAACAGGCTGCTTCTTCGGGCGGCTGGGTTGTTCCGCTGCTGCTGATCCTGTTGGTCGCTGCTGCTGCAAGCAACTAATTTCTGATCATTCAGAAGGAAAAAGGCGACGGTTTCCGTCGCCTTTTTTCTTTGGGATCACGCTTTTCCGGCGCCAGGCTTTCGTGGTGCCAGGCTTTCGTGGCGCCGGGGGTCAGGCGGGTGGCAGCCAGCCGCCAAGTTCGTTGCTGATCACGGCCATCAGCGCGTCTATATGCGCGGGGTCGTCATTCAGGCAGGGGATATAGGTGAAGCTTTCGCCACCCGCATGGAGGAATGCCTCCTTGATCTCGCCCTGAATCTCTTCAAGCGTTTCGATACAGTCGGCGGCGAAGGCCGGTGAAATCACCGCGATATGGCGTTTGCCGGCGCGGGCCAGTTCGGCGACATGTTCAACCGTATAAGGTTTGAGCCATTCTTCGGGGCCAAAGACCGACTGAAAGGTCGTGTCGATCGCCGCCGCATCCCATCCCAGCCTTTCGCGCAGGAGACGCGTGGTTTTCTGGCACTGGCAATGGTAGGGGTCGCCCTCCAACAGATAGCGTTTTGGCATGCCGTGGTAAGAGGCGACCAGAACGTCGGGCCGCCGGCTGAGCCCGGCATAGCTGCGTTCGACCGAGCTTGCCAAAGCCTCTATATAAAGCGGGGTGGCGAAATATTCCGGCGCGACACGGGCGGCAGGCTGGCGCTTTTCCGCCATGAGGGCGCGGAAGAACTGGTCGTTCGCCGTGGCAGAAGTCGCCCCGGCATATTGCGGGTAAAGCGGCAGGAAGAGGATCTTTTCGCAGCCCTCCGCCACCATCCGGCGCAGAACCGACTGGGTAGAGGGGTTGCCGTAGCGCATGCAAAACTCGACCATAACCCCGTCGCCCCAGGCTTTTTGCGCGGCGTCGCGCAGCCGGTCGGTTTGCGCGCGGGTGATGGTCAGAAGCGGGCTTTCGTTACGGTCGTGATTCCAGATCGACTGATAATCGCGCCCCTTGGCGCGGGGGCGGAAGGTCAGGATGATGCCCTGCAGGATCGGCTGCCATTTCCACGACGGATAGTCGATCACCCGCTTGTCCGAGAGGAATTCCGACAGGTAGCGGCGCATCGACCAATAGTCATAGCCATCCGGCGTGCCAAGGTTGGCCAGAAGGATGCCGATGCGCGGGCGGATCCGGGCCGGATGGTCGGCGGGGGCGTGGGGCAAGGGCAACGTGGTCGGCTGGTCACTCATCTGGGGTTCCTTGGTTATTTTGGCCGAGCACATCGGCCAGGCGCATCTGGGCCGATCCGGGCCTGAGCGGTTGTTGCTGGCTTTCGTCAGGGGCCCAGCCGGTCAGAAAGATCAGATCGAAGGTGGCCTTGATGCGGCCATCGTCCATGGGAAAATTCTGCGCATAGATCTGCCCGGCCAGATCGAATAGCGGCCGGGTGGCTGGGCGCGGGCGACTGGCCAGCGCATTGCCTTCGCCCATGGCGCGCAGGTCGCGCGCCAGATGGCGGATATCACGGTAGCTGGCGGCAAGGCTGAGTGTATCTGCGACCGGCAGGGCAAGGCCAGCGCGGGCCAGAAGATTGCCAAGGCTGCGGATCTCTGCCATCGGCAGCACCCGCAAGGACAGGCCGCCGTAAAGGGCTGTTTCAGCCTCTGCCAGAGCGCTGCGCAATTCCTGCAGGCTTTGTCCGCCTGGCAGCACCGCCAGCAAGAGCCCGTCCGGCCGCAGCGCATGGCGGCACTGGATCAGTTGGCCCACCGGGTCATCGGCCCAATGCAGCGCCATGGCATGGATCACCAGATCATGGGCGCCGGGTTCCAGCGCCAGAATTTCCGCCGGAGGCAGGATCCGTGCGGCGGAAAGCCTGTCTTGCAGCGCTTCTTGCCAGATTTCGGGGAATTCGGCGATGAGGGCCGGTTTCGTAAACCTTCTGTTAACCTCGTTTAGTCTTTCCTTGATCTCATCAGCCGCGGCGCGGTGCAAAAACAGGTCCGGGCCCATCTTGCGGGCGCGGGCGCGGTTATGGGCAAGGCGTCGGGGATCGGAGATTTTCACAAGGTCTGACATGGCCCGCGACCATAAAGGCAGCCCATGGGAATAGAAAGCGCGCTGAAGGTGATTTTCCCGCCCGCCTGTGTCGGATGCGCGGCACCGGTCGATGCGGATTTCGGCCTTTGTGCCCGTTGCTGGCCGCAGACCTATTTCATCGGCGGTCTGGTCTGCGACAAATGCGGCGTGCCCCTGCCGGGGGAGGATGAGGGCCGGGCGGAATATTGCGACGACTGTCTGACAATCGCCCGGCCGTGGGAGCGTGGCCGCGCGGTGCTGATCTACAAGGACAAGGGACGCGATCTGGTTCTGGGGCTCAAACATGCCGACCGGCTGGATCTGGTGCGCCCGCTTGCCGGTTGGATGAGCAAAGCGGCAGGCCCGCTTGTGACACCCGGCATGATCGCAGCACCTGTTCCCCTGCATTGGCGGCGGCTGTTGCAGCGGCGCTATAACCAGTCGGCGCTACTTAGCAGGGCCATCGCGGCAAAGCTGGCGCTTGCCCATTGTCCCGATCTTCTGCAACGCCACCGGCGCACTGAAACGCAGGAAGGCAAGGGGCGCGAGGCGCGCTTTGCCAATCTTGACGGGGCGATCCGCGCCCATCCGCGCCGCAGGGCACTGATGGCGGGGCGGCATGTCCTGTTGATCGACGATGTGATGACCTCTGGCGCCACCTTTGCCGGGGCGGCGGAGGCCTGCCTTGGCGCCGGTGCCAGCGCTGTTTCGATTCTGACACTGGCGCGCGTTGCGAAGGACGCCTAAATCCCTATAGTCATCTCGTATCTTGGGGACCAGCACATGGCACGCGTCGAAATCTACACTACCCCTTACTGCCCCTATTGTCTGGCGGCCAAACGGCTTTTGGCCAAGAAGGGTGTCGCCTTTGAGGAAACCGACGTTTCCGGCGACCCCGATCTGCGGCAGGCGATGATCCAGCGCGCCGGCGGGCGGCGGACGGTGCCACAGATATTCATCGACGGGCAGCCTGTCGGCGGCTCTGACGAGCTGCATGCGCTTGACCATGCGGGCAAGCTTGACCCGTTGTTGGCGGCCTGAGCGATGCGCGTAGGTCTTGTACAACTGTCGGTGACGGACGATCCGCGGGAAAACCTGCCGCAAACGCTGGCGCTGATCAGGCAGGCGGCGGCGGGCGGGGCGGAATTTGTCCTGACGCCGGAAAACACCAATTGCCTTTCGTCAGACCGCGATCATCAGGCGCGGCTTTTCCGGACCGAGGCGGAGGATGAGACCCTGGCCGCCCTGCGGGCAGAGGCCGCGCGGCTGAAAATCTGGCTTTTGATCGGCTCTCTTGGTCTTTTGTCAGATGCGGGCGATGGCGACGATCGATTTGCCAACCGTTCCTTCATGATCGGCCCGGCAGGGCAGATCGTGGCGCGCTATGACAAGATCCATATGTTCGACGTGACCGTATCGGAGCGCGAGCAGTATCGCGAATCAGCTGGCTACCGTCCGGGCGCACGCGCGGTTCTGGCAAAGACGGATTTCGGCCTGGTAGGCATGGCGGTCTGTTATGATGTGCGCTTTGCCCAGCTTTTCCGGCGGCTGGCCAAGGGCGGCGCCTCTATCCTGACGGTGCCTGCGGCCTTTAACGACACGACGGGTGCGGCGCATTGGCATGTTCTGCTGCGCGCCCGCGCCATCGAAAACGGTGCTTTCGTGCTGGCGCCCGCGCAATGCGGCGATCATGCCATTCATATGGGCAAGCCGCGCCGCACCTTTGGCCATTCGCTGGTCGTCGCCCCTTGGGGGGAGGTTCTGGCCGATGGCGGCACCGAGGTGGGTGTCACCTTTGCCGATATCGATCTGGCGGATGTGGCGAAGGCGCGCGGGCGCGTCCCGTCGCTCGGCCATGACCGCGATTATGACGGCCCGGCATGAAGGACCCGATCGACACGCTGGCGGTGACGCTTTTTTCCGAGGTTTTCACCGCCGACCAACTGGCGCGCAACCGGCTGTCGAAGGTTCTGCCGAAGGGGATGGAGCTTTCGCATTTTTCGGTCCTCAATCATCTCAGCCATATCGGCGGCGAACGCACGCCCGCGCAATTGGCCGATGCCTTTCACATTACCCGGGGCGCGATGACCAATACTCTGTCCAAGCTGGAATGGGCCGGATACGTCCATATCCGCCCCGACTGGGACGATGCGCGGCGCAAGCTGGTGTCGATCAGCCCCGCAGGCCGGGCGGCGCGTGACGCGGCCCTATCGACTGTGGCGCCGATGGTGGGTGACGTGGTCAGGGCCATCGGGGCGGAGAAAGTGCGTGCCATCCTGCCGGTGCTGCGCGATCTGCGCCAAAGGCTGGGCGAGGAATAGCCGTTTCTGGCCTTTGGCCTGGGCCCGGGCCTGGATATTCAGTCGCGGCGCGCCGCCGCCACATAATTCACCGAAAGATCGCGGTCAGAGATCGACCAGACCCAGCTGACGGGATTGAAGGTGAAGCCCTTTTGATCCAGCGCCACGAGCCCTGCCGCGCCGATCATGGTGGCCAGTTCGGCGGGTGTGATGAATTTCGCCCAGTCATGCGTGCCCTTCGGCAGCCAGCGCATCACCCATTCGGCGCCGATGATCGCGGCGAGAAAGCTTTTGGTGGTGCGGTTCAGGGTGGAACATATCAAAAGCCCGCCGGGCCTGAGCAGCCTTTGGCAGGTGACGGTAAAACCGGCCGGGTCGGCAACATGTTCGATGATCTCCATCGCCAGCACGATATCGAATGTCTCTGCCGCCTCTGCCAGTGCCTCTGCCGTGGTGTGGCGGTAGTCGATGGTCAGGCCGGATTGTTCGGCATGGATCCGCGCCACAGGGATATTGCCCGCCGCCGCATCGGCCCCCACGACCTCTGCCCCGAGCCGCGCCATCGGTTCGGACAAAAGCCCGCCGCCGCAGCCGATATCGAGGATACGCAGCCCGGCAAAGGGCCTTTGCCCGGTCAGGTCGCGGCCGAACTCGGCGGCAATCTGCCGGGTGATATAGTCGAGCCGCACCGGATTCATCATGTGCAGGGGCCGGAACTTACCATTCACATCCCACCATTCGCTTGCCATCGCCTCGAACTTGGCAACCTCTGCCTGATCGATACTGCTTGTCTGGCTCATGGCGCTGTCTCCTGCTGGCGGCGGTGTGGAAACCTTTATATAGTCTGATCATGGATCGAAACGCAGGGCAAAAGCGCGCAGCCGCACATCTATATCCGCAGTTGGAGCCCTATGCCCAGCGGATGCTGGAAGTATCGGGCGGCCACAAGATCTATCTGGAGGAATGTGGCAACCCGGCGGGCCAACCGGTTGTGGTGCTGCATGGCGGGCCGGGGGGTGGCACATCACCGGCGATGCGGCGCTATTTCGATCCCGCAGCCTATCGCATCATCCTTTTTGATCAGCGCGGTTGCGGGCGGTCTCGGCCCTTTGCCTCTGTCGAGGCGAACAGCACATGGGATCTTGTCGCCGATCTGGAGCTGATCCGCGAAACATTGGGCATCGGCCAGTGGATCGTCTTTGGCGGCAGTTGGGGTGCAACTTTGGCGCTGATCTATGCAGAGGCGCATCCCGACCGGGTCTGCCATCTGGTTCTGCGCGGCGTTTTCCTGATGATGCAGCGCGAGCTGGACTGGTTCTACGGGGGCGGAGCGGCGGTCTTTTGGCCCGATCTGTGGGAAAAATTCTGCGCCCCGGTGCCTGCCGAAGAGCGGCATGACCTGATCGCGGCCTATCACCGGCGGCTCTTTTCCGGCGATGTGGTAGAGGAATATCGTTTTGCCCGCGCCTGGGCGGGATGGGAAAACGCGCTGGCCTCTATCGAGAATGACGGGGTGGTGGGCGAGGCGCCGCATGATTATGCCCGCGCCTTTGCCCGACTGGAGAACCACTATTTCATCAACCGCGGCTTTCTGGATCATGACGGGCAGATCCTGACCAACCGCGGGCGCATCGCCCATATTCCGGCGGATATCGTGCAGGGGCGGTTCGACATGATCTGCCCGCCGCGTTCGGCATGGGATCTGGCCCAAGGCTGGGACAAGGCGAAGCTGCATCTGGTCGCCCTGTCGGGTCATGCCCTGTCGGAGGCGCGGATCAGCGGCGCGCTGGTTGGCATCATGGATGAGTTACGCGGCAAGACAGCGAGATATGGGGAATAGAATGGCCAGCTACAAAAACTCTGACCTGCCACCGCCGATCATGGTCGGTACACCGCCGCCGCCCGAACAGCGCGTACCGAAGATCGACTTTGACCGGCCGCCGTGGAACCGCTGGGCCTTTCACCACATGCGCGAAATCCTGCCAACAGCGGCTGTGCGGCGCAGTGCCACCCCCTCGGCCTTGCCGGAGGCGGCCGGGCGGCTTGATGATTTCACCTATCCGGGTGTCGATGGTACCCAGACCAGTATCGGCCAGATGCTGGATGATACCTACACAGATGGGTTTCTTGTCTGGAAAGATGGCCGCATCCTGCATGAAAGCTATCACAACGGGATGGGGCCGAGCAGCCGGCATCTTTTGCAATCGGTGACGAAATCCGTCGTGTCGGCCGCTGCCGGTACGATGATCGGCGATGGGCTGATTGATCCTTTGGCGCCGGTTACGTTCTATCTGCCGGAGCTGGCCGCAACGGCCTGGAATGGCGCGAGCCTGCAACATGTGTTGGACATGACCAGCGGCGTGCGCTTTTCAGAGGCCTATGTCGAGCGCGACAGCGATATCGGCATCATGGACTATGCTTCTGGCTGGAAACCGGCGCCGCCCGGCGTTGACGCCTCGGGGTGGCCGACAAGCATCTGGGAACAGATCCTGAGCCTGAAGGTCGCGGTGGCCGAACATGGCGCACGGTTTGAATATCGCTCTATCGAGACGGATGTGCTGGCGCATGTGATGGAGCGGGTTCTGGGCCAGCGCCTGCCGCAGATCCTGTCCGAACGGCTCTGGCAGCCGCTTGGCGCGGCGGAGGATGGCGATATCACCGTCGATCCGTCCGGCTATGCGCTGGCCTGTGGCGGGTTGAGCGCCAGCCTGCGCGACATGGCGCGGTTCGGGCTGATGCTTTTCAACAATGGCATGGTCGAGGGGCGGCAGGTGGTTCCGGCCAGCTGGTGTCAGGATATCCGCCATGGGGCGCATGGGTTGTTTGATCGGGAAAATTACAAGAACTGGCCGAACGGCACCTATCGCAACCAGTTCTGGGTCGAAGACAGCCAGCTTGGCCGCCATTACTGTTTCGGCGTCTTTGGCCAGATGGTCATGGTGGCGCCCGATACGGGCACGGTCGCCGTCAAACTGTCAAGCTGGCCGGATTTCGTTGACCCGGCGCTTTACATGAAAACCATGGTGGGCCTGAGGGCAATCGAAGCAGCATTCTGAGGGAACAGAGATGATAGACTTTTCCGACTTTCTCGCACTGGCCGATATTGACCTTGGCCCGATGCAGCCCAAACCCACGACGATCGAGGGGGATCAGACAGAGGCGGCCAAGGATCTTTTTGTCTCGCCTGACGGGCGGGTGGAGATCGGCGTCTGGCAATGTACCCCGGGCCGCTTTACCGCGGACCGGTCTGCGACCTCGGAATTCTGCCATCTGATCCGCGGGCTGGTCGAACTGACCCATGTGGACGGGCGGGTGCAGCGTTTTGGCCCCGGCGACGCCTTTAACCTGCCGCTGGGCTGGAAGGGCGAATGGCGGGTGATTGAAGAGGTGCGCAAGCTCTATGTCATCATCCGGAAATAGGCGGCGCCGCTGACGGACCGAAAAAGGAAACGGGCCGGGGAAAACCCCGGCCCGTCGTCTTTGCCAGCCTATCCGTTAGTGGATGAACTTCTTGATCTCGCCGGACTTCAGGCGCGACCAGTAGCTGTCGAGCTCTTTCTTGACGATCGGCATCAGCACATAAAGTGCCGCGATGTTGACGACCGCCATGGCAAAGATCGCCGCATCGGAGAAGTCGATCACCGGACCAAGGTTGGCTGCTGCACCGATAATGACGAAGATGCAGAAGATGATCTTGAAGGTCAGCTCAGCGCCCCGGCCCTCGCCGAAGAGATAGGTCCAGGCCTTGAGCCCGTAGTAGGACCAGGAAATCATCGTCGAGAAGGCGAAGAGGATCACCGCCACGGCCAGCACATAGGGGAACCAGCCGATGCCGGAGGCGAAGGCGGCAGAGGTCAGCCCGACGCCGGAGGTGCCATTGACCGTCTGGATCGATGTGCCCGCCTCGTTCAGGATGAAGCGGCCGGTTTCGGGGTCTGTAATCAATTGGCCGGAGATGGTGATGACCAAAGCGGTCATGGTGCAGATCACCACGGTGTCGATGAAAGGTTCCAGAAGCGATACGAACCCTTCGGTGATCGGCTCTTTCGTGCGCACGGCAGAGTGGGCGATGGCAGCCGAACCGACGCCCGCCTCGTTCGAGAAGGCGGCGCGTTTGAAGCCCTGGATCAGGGCGCCGACAAGACCGCCTGCAACACCAAGCCCGGTGAAGGCGCCGGCGAAGATCTGGCCGAAGGCCCAGCCGATGCGGTCATATTCGACCAGGATGATGATCAGCGCCGCGCCGACATAGAGGATGCCCATGAAGGGCACGACCTTTTCCGTCACCCGCGCGATCGACTTGATGCCGCCGACGATGACGGCGAACACCACGGCGGCAAAGGCCACGCCGGTGATCCAGCCGGGATAGTCACCGACAATGCCGGAGATTTGCGCATGGGCCTGATTGGCCTGGAACATGTTGCCGCCACCAAGCGCACCAAGGATACAGAAGATGGAAAAGAGCACGGCAAGGAATTTCCCGCCGGGCAGGCCCTTTTCGGCAAAGCCCTTGGAAATATAGTACATCGGGCCGCCCGACACTGTGCCGTCGGGATATTCGTTACGATATTTGACCCCGAGCGTACATTCGGTGAATTTCGAGGCCATGCCGAGAAGGCCGGCGAGGATCATCCAGAAGGTTGCCCCCGGCCCGCCGATGCCGACGGCGACCGCCACACCGGCGATATTGCCAAGGCCGACAGTGCCCGAAAGCGCCGTTGCAAGCGCCTGAAAATGGCTGACCTCCCCCGCGTCATTCGGGTCTGAATAGTCGCCCTTGACCAGCTGGATCGCATGTTTGAACGCACGCAGCTGGATAAAGCCGAAATAGAGGGTAAAGACCGAAGCCGCCACGACCAGCCACATCACGATCCAGGGGAAGTTGGTTCCCGGCAGGGGCGCGAAGATCAGGTTGACGAAGGGGCCGGTGACCGTGGCGAACATTTCGTTCACCGCCTGGTCGATTGATCTGGCCTCTTGCGCGAAAGAGGCGGTTGCAGAAATCAGCAGGCCGGAAACGGCCATTGTGGATAGTTTTTTCATGGTGTGATCCTTATCCTACGACCGTTACAGGGACGCTTGCATGCATCACAAGATTGGCGGCGACCGATCCGAAGATGCGTCGTACCAACCCATCGTCAGATGTGCGTGACACGACGATCTGATCGGCCGATTCCTGTTTGGCGATCTGGTCAAGAAGATCGGCGACATTGCCGTGGCGCACGATACCGCGGGCCTTGAACCCTTCGGCGACAAGGGCATCGACGGTCGGCTGCACGATACGTGCTTGCGCTGTCTCTATCTCCTGCTCGCGGCGTTTGTGCCGTTCGGCATTTTCTTCGGCTGTCTGGAAAGAATAGGGTGACCATTCGATCACATGAACCACGATCAACTCGCATTTACCGATACGTTTTGCCAAACCCTTGGCATAGACAGCGCTGCGGCTGTCAGCGCCGCCACGGTCGATTCCAATCACGATTTTCATTGTCATTCCGTCCCTCACTTGCTGCAATCTTTTCGTTTCAGACTGGTCAATCGGCCGGATCAGGCCGATCTGGGTGGGTACCGTTCTGCAGTTTGGGCAAGTCGAGGCGCTTTCGTCAACGAAAACCAGCCGGAAACCCGTTCCTTCCCTCTTCAACGGGGCTCTTGCGCCGCACGGGCTTTTCGCCTATATCCCCATTCAACAGAGGCGCTGCAGGGTCCAAACTTGCAGTCCACCGGTAGAACCGACGGGCCCTCTGGCCCGTTTTTTGTTTTTGGAACCTTGAAAC
>JBARVM010000028.1:0-8929 GCA_049646265.1 Paracoccaceae bacterium | reverse complement strand
CGGTTTCCAGGGGCGCGGGATCAATCGCCTCGGCCCGCAGGGCGGCGGCATTGCCGATCAGGATCCTCTGCCCCTCCACCTCGGCCTGATAGCCACGACCGGGCAACGCCTTGCCCCCCGTCGCCTTGGCAAGGGTAAGGCCTCGCAGGCTGGCCCCGTCGCGGATCGCTCGCGCCAGGGGATGTTCGGACCCCGCCTCTGCCGAGGCGGCAAGCATCAGCGCCCGCTCCTCTGTCAGCGGGGCCTTGTCAGACCGGTTCGTGCGCGCGGGCGGCGGCAGCGCAATGGCCACCAAGGCCGGATGGCCCACCGTCAGCGTGCCGGTCTTGTCAAAGGCGACAAGGCCAGTGTCGGCCAGCCGCTGCAGCGCAGCCCCCTTGCGAAACAAAAGGCCAAGCTGCGCCCCGCGCCCAGACCCGACCAAAATCGACACGGGCGTCGCCAGCCCCATGGCGCAGGGGCAGGCGATAATCAGCACCGAAATCCCCGCCACCAAAGCATGGGTAAGGGTCGGTTCCGGCCCGAAAAGAAACCAGACCAGCGCCGTCAGCGCGGCAATTGCCATGACCACCGGCACGAACCAGTGCGTGATGCGGTCCACCAAAGCCTCTATCGGCAGTTTCGAGCCTTGCGCCTCTTCGACCAGTCGGATGATCCGCGCCAGCATCGTGTCTTGACCGACAGCCGTGATTTCATAGACAAGCGCACCGGACCCATTCAGCGTGCCCCCGACCAGCCTGTCACCCGCCTGCTTTTCAACCGGCACCGGTTCGCCCGTGAGCATGCTTTCATCGACATAGCTGCTGCCCGACAGAACCCGCCCGTCCGCCGCGACCTGTTCGCCGGGGCGCAGTTGCACCTGATCGCCCCGCGCCAGTTCCGCGACCGGAATTTCCACCGGCCCCGTCGCACGCATAACAAGCGCCACAGAGGGGCGCAGGCGAACAAGCCGCGCTATCGCCTCACCGGCGCGCCCCTTTGCGCGCGCCTCCAGAAAGCGGCCCAAAAGGATTAGCGTGACAATGCTTGCCGCCGCTTCGAAATAGACCTCTCTCGCGGTCGGTGGCAAAAGACCAGGCGCATAGGTGGCAACCAGCGAATAGAGAAAGGCGGCCGAGGCGCCAAGCGCCACAAGCGAATTCATCTCTGGCGCGCGGTGCAGAAGGGCCGGAAAACCTATTGTAAAGAACCGCCTGCCAGGTCCCACAAGCACCAGCGCCGTCAGGGCAGACTGGATGATATTGGACCCCTGTTGCCCGATCGTCGCCATCTGCCAATGGTGAAAGGCAGGCATGGCATGACCACCCATCGCCAAGACCACGACCGGCAGGCTAAGCGCCAAAGCCAACAGAAAGGACCGCCGCAGCCCGTCCGCCTCGGCCAGCCCGGCTAAAGACTGGCCTGCGTCGGCATCGTGATCCTTGGGGTGACTGGCATAGCCAGCCGCCGCGACAGCCGCCGCCAGCTCGGTCGGCGAAACCAACCCCTGCCCATAGCGCACCTGCGCCGTTCCGGTGACCAGATTGACCGATGCCTCTATCACGCCGGGCGTCGCGGCCAGCGCCCGCTGCACGCGGCCGGCACACGAGGCGCAACTCATCCCGTCAATCACCAGCTCTGCTTCAGCGGTTGCAAGCGTGAAACCTGCCGCCGTCACGGCATCGGCCACGGCGGCATTGTCAGGTGCGCCATCAAATTGGACCGCGGCGCGTTTGGTCATAAGATTGACCGACGCGTCAGCAACGCCGGGAAGCGCCTTCAACGCCCTTTCCACCCGCCCGCTGCAAGAGGCGCAATGCATTCCGTCAATCAGATATTGGACTGGCTGGTTCATCATGATACCTCTTGCCTTGAATAGATGGGCCGACCGCGCAAGAAGATCAATGATCTGCCGCGGGCTTTTGCGCCCAGGCCCCATGAAACTGAACTTTTTTTTGGTAGAAGAAATAATGAAAAACCGCCGCGCATTTCTTCTGGCAAGCCTGGCATCCGGCGCCCTGATCCGCCCCTCCTCGCTGTTGGCGGCGGTTCAAAGCGATACGGCGCCGAAATCACGCACCGCCCCATTGGACCCCGCAGTGCTCGGCAGTGCCGAAGCCCCGCTTGAGGGGATAAAGATCGCGCCAGAATTCTATCCGGTCATCGTCAATGTGAAGCGGGAATTCGTGCCCGGCTCGATCATCGTCAGCTCCTCCCGCCATTTTCTTTATTTCATCACCCACACCGGCAAGGCGATCCGCTACGGCGTCGCGGTCGGCAAGGCGGAACTGCAGTTCCGTGGCGAGGCGGTTGTCGGGCGCAAGGTCGAATGGCCCAGCTGGAAGCCGACACCGGAAATGGTCGCCCGCAACCCCGCTGCCTATGCCCGCTATGCCGAAAATGGCATGGAGGGTGGTCCCAAGAACCCCCTTGGCGCGCGCGCCATCTACCTTTTCCAGAACGGGTTTGACACGGCTGTCCGCATTCACGGCACGATAGAGCCGAACTCCATCGGCCGGTCGGTTTCAAACGGCTGCTTGCGCATGGTCAATGCCCATGTCATCGACCTTTACAACCGCGTCGAACTGAACGCGCCTGTCACGGTCTTTTGACGGCCCGCGCCGACCCGCAATGTACCCTCAGATCCCGGTTTAGAAGAAGATATGGCCCTGACACTTCCTTCCCTGACCGCTTTGGCAGCGCATGGTTTCGACAGCATCATCGACGCACGCTCGCCCGCGGAATATGCCGAGGACCATCTGCCGGGCGCAATCAACCTGCCGGTGCTTGACGATGAGGAACGCGCCCGAGTTGGTACGATCTACAAGCAGCAGTCCCCCTTTCTGGCGCGCAAGGTTGGCGCGGCACTGGTCGCACGCAACGCGGCCCAGCATCTGGAGGGACCGCTGGCCGATCTGCCCGGCGGTTGGCGGCCGCTTGTCTATTGCTGGCGCGGCGGCCAGCGTTCGGGGTCATTCGCATCCATCCTTGCGCAGGTCGGCTGGCGGGTGGAGCTTTTGCAAGGCGGCTACAAGGCCTGGCGTGCGCTGGTGGTGGCAGAGTTGAACGACCGCCCACTTTGCGCCCCTGTCCGCGTGCTAAGCGGCTACACCGGCACCGCCAAGACCGAGGTTCTGGCGCATCTGGCCCGACGCGGGGTGCAGACCATCGACCTTGAAGGTCTGGCCAACCATCGCGGCTCGCTCTTTGGCCATCGCAGCGATGGCCAGCCAAGCCAGAAAGCCTTTGAAAACAGTCTGGCGCTATTGCTCGCCAACCTCGACCCGTCGCGACCTTTGGTGGTAGAGGCGGAAAGTTCCCGCATCGGGGCAGTCGCCCTGCCAAAGCAATTGTGGAAAGCCATGGTCGCGGCACCGCGCATTTCGATCGAAGCACCGTTGGCGGAGCGCGCCCGCTATCTCACCCGCGCCTATGGCGATCTGGTAGCCGACCCCGCGCGCCTCCAACGCACCATCGAAAACCTGCGCCCCCTGCATCCGGCGGAACGTATCACGGAATGGCTGGGTCAGGCCGGCACAGGCGCGTTCGAGGCACTGGCAACCGGCTTGATGCAGGAACACTATGACCGCCGCTATGAAAAGCACCATGCGCGCTATGCGCGCCCCGGCGACTGCGCGCTGCAAACTGACCGGCTGGACGAAAAGGGCATTACCGATTTGGCCGCCCGGGTAGAGGCGGCGCTGCAATAGCTGCCTGATGGCGTGCGCTAGGCGGGCAGGCCCCCGTCGGCATCATCGCCCGCCGCTTCCAGCAGCCGGTCATAATCGAGGATTGTTACCCGCCGCGACCCTTCAAGGCTGACAATCCCGTCATTCTTCAGGGCCGAGACCTGTCGGCTGACGGTTTCCAGTGTCAGGCCCAGATAGTTTGCCATCGCCTCGCGCGTCAGTGGCAGATCGAATGTCATGCCCTTTTGTGCCGCACCAAGCCGCAAGGATGCCTCGCGACGCGCGACAATTGTCAAAAGGCTGGCAATCTTTTCCCGGGCAGTCTTGCGCCCCAGAATGACCATCCATTCCCGCGCCGAATCCAACTCGTCCAGCGTCATTTCCAACAGGCGATGGCTGATATGGGGGATCGCGGCCAAAAGCGTTTCGAACGGCTTCTTGCGAAAACAGCACATGACCAAATCGGTTACGGCGGTGACGGTAAAGGCGGCACTTTCCCGCCCAGGCCGCCCGACGAAATCAGACGGCAACAGCAGGCCAACCATCTGTGTGCGCCCGTCCTCCATCGTCTGGCTCAGCGATGCGACACCGGTGACGACAGAGGCCACGAAATCCATCTTGTCACCGGCCCAGACCAATGTCTGACCCGCTTCGAATGTGCGGTAGAACTTGATATCGTCCAGTTGCCGCAACTCCTCCGGCTCGCAACGCGAACAGACCGCCCTATGGCGGATCTGGCAGCCGCTGCAATCGCGGTCTTTCAATGGTGTCTGGACTGTCATTGGGTTGATCTGCGTCAAAGAAGCTTCGGTTGCGCAAGTTAGACTTATGCGCATGAGCGACAAACTTCAACTCGCCCGACTGGGTCTTTTCGACGCGCGGGTGCCGCGCTACACCAGCTATCCGACCGCCGCGCATTTTTCCGCTGAGGTCGGGCCAATGGATATGCGCAACTGGCTGCGGGCCATCCCCGCAGAAAGTGACATCTCCCTTTACGTCCATATCCCCTTTTGCCGCCGCCTTTGTTGGTTTTGCGCCTGCCGGACACAGGGCACCAGAACGCTGTCGCCGGTCCGCGACTATATCGAGGTTTTGCAGGCGGAACTGCGCCTGTTGGCGCGCCAGCTGCCCACGGGCACCAGACTTGCGCGGCTGCATTGGGGCGGCGGTACGCCAACCCTGCTGCCCCCCGATCTGATCGAAACCTTGGCCCATGCGATCTTCGATCTGTTGCCCTTGGCGGACGGGGCCGAATTCTCGGTGGAGATTGACCCGGCTGAGCTGGATGAGGCGCGCGTTGCAGCACTTGCGCGGATGGGGATGAACCGCGCCTCGATCGGGGTGCAGGATTTCGATCCTGCCATCCAGAAAACCATCGGCCGGGTACAAAGTTTCGAGGTGACGGCAAAGGCAGTAGAGATGCTGCGCGCCACCGGCATTCATTCGCTGAATGCCGACATCCTTTATGGGCTTCCCGGCCAGACGCTGGCCACCGTCACCGCCAGTGTGAATCAGCTTTTGTCCTTTCATCCGGACCGAGTGGCGCTTTACGGCTATGCGCATGTCCCGTGGATGGCCCGGCGTCAGGGCTTGATTCCGACCGACGCGCTGCCGCGCCCCGAAGAACGGCTGGCACTGTTCGAGGGGGCGGCCGCGCTTTTCCAGGGCGAGGGCTACCAACAGATCGGTATCGACCATTTTGCCCGCCCCGGCGACGGGCTGGAACTGGCCGCGCGGGCCGGCCTCTGGCGGCGCAATTGCCAAGGCTATACCGAGGACCGCTCTGACGTGCTGATCGGGGTCGGCGCTAGCGCCATTTCCCGTTTCCCGCAAGGCTATGCGCAAAATGCCCCGGCCACCTCTGCCCATATCGCGGCCATCCGCGAAGGCAAATTTTCCACCACCCGGGGCCATCGGCTGGACGAGGATGACCGTCTGAGGGCACGGATGATCGAGGCTTTGATGTGCGATTTCTGCATCCGGACAGAGGATCTGACCGCCGAATACCCCAACCGCACGGCGGAAATTGCGCGGATATTGACGGCAGTGGCCGAACCATTTGAAGGGCTCGTCCGAAGCTCTGACGCGGGTCTCTTCATTGCCGACGCGGCCCGCCCCCTGACCCGGATCGTCGCACGGCATCTCGACCGATATGAACTCGCCCAGACCGGGCACAGCCACGCGATCTAGGCAAGTCAGGCGCCCGGCGCCATGCTTTCGACAAAGGCCACAAGTCGGGGCAGACAATCGCGTTGCAGATCATAGCGCGCCAGAACCGTTTCGCGCGCCGCCCGGCGTATTCCGTCAGCCGCCGACGGGTTGGCCAGCGCCTCGATCAGCGTCTTTGACCAGCCGGGAATGTCGAAGAAATCGACGAGGGTACCGTTCACCCCATCCTCGATGACCTCTTCAACCGGGCCAGTGCGGGAGCCGACGACATGGGCGCCCGCACTCATCGCCTCTATCATCGACCAGGACAGGACAAAGGGATAGGTCAGATAGGCGTGCACTCGCGTGACCTGCAGCAGCGCCAGAAAAGTCTCATAGGGCACGCGGCCCAGAAAATGCAGCCGCGCTGGATCAAGCCGGTCGCCAACCTCGTCAAGCAGGGTCTGTTTCCAGCTGCCATTTGGCGCGGCGCGGCCATAACCTGTCTTGTCACCACCAAGAATGACCACCTGTGCCTTTGGCCGGGCGGCCATCACATCGGGCAAGGCGCGCATGAAACTGTGAAAACCGCGGTAAGGTTCCAGATTGCGGTTCACAAAGCTCAGCACCTCGTCACCGGCGCGCAACTGGCGGCCGCCAGGCAACTTCAAAAGAGCCTTGGGGTTGGGTCGGACAATATCGGTATCGACCCCGTCATGGATCACGGTGATCTTGTCGCGCAGAACCGGCGGGAAAGAGGCCGCCTGCCAATGCGTCGGCGACAACGCTGCATCCGCCTCCACCATCGACTGCAGAATATGAGCGGCGCGCGCGGTGATGATCGTGCGCATCTTCAACTCGGTATTGCGAAACTCCGGATCGAAATCGCTGTCGAGCCCGCGGGTGCGATAGACAAGCTCTGCATAATTGACCAACCGCGCTTCTGGCCACACCTCCCGCACGAACAGCATTTCGCCCCAGCCATTGTGACCGACGATGAGGTCGGGGTGAAAGCCGGTCCGGTCGCGCAATTGCGAACAGGCGCCCGCCACCATGTCCCCGCGCGCCGAGGTCTCGGCATAGGTGGCGCCAATCCCCGTCAGTCGGTCTTTTTCGGGCGTGCGGTAATAGTAGGTCTGCACCTTGGTCGGGTTCTTGTTCGCCTCGTCCGCAAGGCCAATCACCTTATGACCGCGCGCCGCGAGCGCCGGGGCCAGATGCACGAATTGGCCGGGAAAGTTCTGATGAATGAAGAGAATATTCATCCGCGGCCTTGATCCCCTCGCAGGCTGTTTGCGAAAGCCGCCCCCATCAGCGCGCGGGTATACTCCATCTTGGGATTGGCGAAAATCTCGGCATTGGTGCCGCTTTCAACGATGTCGCCGCGATGCATGACCACCACCTTGTGCGACAGCGCCCGCACCACCCGCAAATCATGACTGATGAAAAGATAGGCCAGCCCGTAGCGGCGCTGCAACTCGCGCAGCAGATCGACGATCTGCACCTGCACCGTCATGTCCAGGGCCGAGGTAGGCTCGTCCAGCACCACCACCTTTGGCCGCAGGATCATGGCGCGGGCAATGGCGATACGTTGCCGCTGACCGCCGGAAAATTCGTGCGGATAGCGCGTCATCGTCGCCGGGTCGAGGCCGACCTCGCCCATGATCTCGGCCACCAGATCGCGCCGGGGGCGATCCGGGTCGATCGCATGAACTGTCAGCCCCTCGCCGATGATTTCCTCGACCGTCATACGGGGCGAAAGACTCCCATAAGGGTCCTGAAAGACGATCTGCATGTCGCGCCGCAACCGACGCAGATCGCGCGACGACCAATTCTGCAAATTGTCGCCTTGATAGATCACCGGCCCTTCAGCCTCGATCAGGCGCATGATGGCCAGCGCCAGCGTGGTCTTGCCCGAACCGCTTTCCCCAACAATGCCCAGCGTTTCCCCGGCCCGGACCGACAGCGTTGCGTCATTCACCGCCTTCACATGGCCGACAACTCGCTTCAGAAAGCCTTTCTGGATGGGAAACCAGACCTTGAGATGTTCGGTGCGCACCACCTCTGCCGCGCCAGCCTCCACCGGTTCGGGCTGGCCCTTGGGTTCGGCCAAAAGCAGTTTCCTGGTATAGGGATGGCGGGGGGCAGCGAAGATCTCTTCGGTCGGCCCCTGTTCGACAATCTCGCCCGCCTGCATCACGCAGACGCGGTCAGCGATACGGCGAACCACCCCCAGATCATGGCTGATGAAAAGCATCGACAGGTTTTCGCGCCGCTTCAGCTCTGCCAGAAGCTCCAGGATCTGCGCCTGAATGGTCACGTCAAGCGCGGTTGTCGGCTCGTCCGCGATCAAAAGGTCCGGGCCGTTGGCAAGTGCCATGGCGATCATCACCCGCTGCCGCTGCCCACCCGAAAGCTGATGCGGATAGGCGCCAAGCCGCGAGGCAGGGTCCTGAATGCCGACCTTTTCAAGCAGTTCGATGATCCGCGCCCTGGCCGCCGCGCCCTTTTGCCCCTGATGCAGCGCAAGGCTTTCGGCCAACTGCCGTTCGATCGTGTGCAAAGGGTTGAGCGAGGTCATCGGCTCTTGAAAGATGAAGCTGATGTCATTGCCGCGCACAGCCCGCAGACGCGCCGCATCGGCCCCGATCATCTCTTGCCCCTGATAAAGGATCGACCCGGAAAGCGCGCTGTTGCCCCCCAGAAGGGCGACGGTTGCCAAGGCGGTTACGGACTTGCCCGAACCGCTCTCGCCGACCAGCGCCACCGTTTCCCCCTTTTCCACCGAAAAGCTGACGCCCCGCACCGCAGTGATGGTTCGCCCGTCCTGACGAAAACTGACATTCAGATCCGAGACGCTTAGAAGGGCACTCATGCAAAGGTCTTTCTGGGGTCAAACGCATCGCGAACCCCTTCAAAGATGAAGACCAGAAGCGACAGCATGATGGCAAAGGTAAAGAAGGCCGAAAAGGCCAGCCACGGCGCTTGCAGATTCTGCTTGGCCTGTTGGGTCAAGTCCCCCAGTGACGGCAGGTTGGAGGGCAAGCCGAACCCCAGAAGATCCAACCCCGCAAGGCTGCCGATAGCACCGGTCACAAGGAAGGGCAGAAGGG
>JBARVM010000027.1:0-10343 GCA_049646265.1 Paracoccaceae bacterium | reverse complement strand
GGCCAAAAGAGTTGCAGTGATCGGCGCTGGCCCATCTGGGCTTGCTCAGTTGAGGGCGTTCCAGTCGGCCGCCAAGAAAGGCGAGGCAATACCAGAAGTCGTGTGTTTCGAGAAACAGGACAATTGGGGCGGGCTGTGGAACTATACCTGGCGAACCGGGCTGGATGAGCATGGCGAACCGGTCCACTGTTCTATGTATCGCTATCTCTGGTCCAACGGGCCGAAAGAAGGTCTGGAATTTGCCGACTATTCCTTCGAGGAACATTTCGGCAAGCAGATTGCCAGCTACCCGCCGCGCGCGGTTCTGTTCGACTATATTCAGGGCCGGGTGAAAAAGGCCGGTGTGCGCGACTGGATCCGCTTTTCCACCACGATCCGTATGGTGCGCTACAACAAGGACAAAGGCAATTTCACCGTCACCGCGCATGATCTGAAAAATGACCGGATGTATGATGAGGAATTTGACAATGTCATCGTCGCGTCGGGCCATTTCTCGGTGCCGAACGTGCCGGAATATCCCGGTTTCGACAAATTCAACGGCCGCGTCCTTCATGCACATGATTTCCGCGATGCGCGGGAGTTTGCGGGCAAGGATCTGCTAATTCTTGGCTCTTCCTACTCCGCCGAGGATATCGGTTCGCAATGCTGGAAATATGGCGCCAAGTCTATCACCGTGGCCTATCGCAACGCGCCGATGGGCTTCAAATGGCCGGACAACTGGAAAGAAGTGCCAAAGCTGGAGCGGGTGGACGAAAACACCGCCTATTTCGCCGACGGCACCTCGAAAAAGGTCGATGCGATCATCCTGTGCACCGGCTACAAGCACCATTTCCCCTTCCTGCCCGACGATCTGCGGCTGAAGACAGCGAACCGTTTGGCCGCCGCTGATCTCTACAAGGGGGTGGTCTGGGTGCATAACCCCAAACTCTTCTTCATCGGCATGCAGGATCAGTGGTTCACCTTCAACATGTTCGACGCGCAGGCCTGGTGGACCCGTGACGCGATCATGGGTAAGATCGCCATCCCGTCGGACAAGGCAACGCTTCTGGCCGATGTGGACAAGCGGGTCGCTGACGAGGATGCGGGCCAGGACGCGCATGACGCGATCCATTATCAGGGCGATTACGTCAAGGAGCTGATCGCCGAGACTGATTACCCTTCTTTCGACGTCGATGGCGCCTGCGAGGCGTTCTTCGAATGGAAAGACCACAAGAAGGCCGACATCATGGGCTTTCGCAACCATGCCTACCGTTCCGTCATCACCGGATCCATGGCGCCCGTTCATCACACACCGTGGAAAGACGCGCTGGAAGATTCGATGGAAAGCTATCTGCGGAACTGACCCTACGCGACGAAACTGCTCCGCCGTTAACCGGCGGGGCAGTCTACTGAACTTCACCTGAATTTCGTGCGACGACAGCGATTTGCATCCGCTTTTTGCCGGGCTTGGCCCCCGGTAGTCAGGAAAGGTGCATCTGGCGACAAATAGCGGCGGGCCAAAGACGGAGCTAACAGGCCCCTTTTCAAACAATAATAGCGGCGAAAAATTCGCCAACATGGAGGGAAAGAATGTCATCTGAAAACAGCTCCGGCGAATTGGTCCGGGCTTTGGACTGGAAAGGTGCCTTTTGGGTCGCGGCCGGTGTGCCGCCCCTGGTCCTTTTCTCGATTGGCGGGATCGCCGGCGTGGCCGGCAAGGCCGCGTTCCTTGTCTGGATCATCTCGATGATCATGGGCTTTCTGCAAAGCTTCACCTATGCCGAAATTGCCGGCATGTTTTCCAACAAGTCGGGCGGCGCCTCCATCTATGGCGCCACGGCATGGCTGCGCTATTCCAAGGTCATCGCGCCCCTGTCGGTCTGGTGTAACTGGTTCGCCTGGTCGCCGGTTCTGTCGCTGGGTTGCGCCATCGCGGCAGGCTATATCCTGAACGCGCTTTTCCCCATTCCGCTGGCCGATAGCCAGTTGGTGATGGATTGGGTCAGCGCGAACCTTGCCAGCTATTCGGCGGAAAGCCAGTCGGTCATCGAATATATGGCGGCCAATGCCGGAACCAGCGCCGAGGATGCCATCGCCGCGGTCGCCGCTGCTGATGGGGTCACGGCCCTGACGCCGATGTTCCGGGTGTGGGAAGCGTTCAATATCGCCATCCCCGGCCTTGGCACGCTACATTTCAACTCGACCTTCGTCATTGGCGCCATCCTGATGCTGATCATCTTTGCGATCCAGCATCGCGGCATCGCCTCTACCGCGAAATCGCAAAAAATCATGGCGATCATCGTGCTGATCCCGCTGTTGCTGGTCGGCCTTGTACCGATCCTGACCGGGTCCATCGACAGTATGAATGTCACCAATATCGTGCCGCCGACGGCCTCTTATTCGGGCGTGGACGGATCGTGGAACCTTGGTGGCTGGACCCTGTTCCTTGGTGCGCTTTACATCGCGGCCTGGTCGACCTACGGCTTTGAAACGGCCGTCTGCTATACGGCGGAATTCAAGAACCCCGCGACCGACACGTTCAAGGCGATCTTCTTTTCAGGTCTGCTTTGCTGCCTTTTCTACTTCCTCATCCCCTTCTCGTTCCAGGGGGTTCTGGGGCAGGAAGGCATGCTTGACGCAGGCATCGTCGATGGCAGCGGTATCGGCGCGGCCCTGGGCGGTATGGTCAGCTCCTCCAACGTCATTACCCAGATTTTCGTGGTCTTGATGATCATGGCGCTGTTTCTGGCGATCATGACCGCAATGGCCGGTTCCTCGCGCACCCTTTACCAGGGCTCGCGCGATGGCTGGCTGCCGAAATACCTCAGCCAGGTCAACAGCCACGGGGCGCCCACCAACGCCATGTGGACCGACCTTGGCTTCAACCTGATCCTTTTGGCGCTCGCCTCGGACGCCGGTGGCTATTTCTACGTTCTGGCCATCTCGAACGTGGGCTACCTGACCTTCAACTTCCTCAACCTCAATGCCGGCTGGATCCACCGGATCGATTCGGGCCATATCGCCCGCCCGTGGAAGGCGCCGACCGCGCTCATCGGCATCAACACCGGCCTTGCCTTCGTCAATGCCCTGCTTTTGGGTGCGGGCGCCAAGGTTTGGGGCTATGAGAATGCGCTTTGGTCGGGTGTCGCCTTTGCCGCGCTGATCATTCCGGTCTTCTGGTTCCGCCATTTCGTGCAGGACGGTGACAAATTCCCGCCAGAAGCGCTGGAGGATCTGGGCCTGAAGGACGGCGACATGGGGGAACGCAAGGCCGGGTTCCTGCCCTACCTTGCGCTGATCGCCGGGGCCTGCGTCGTATTGTGGGCAAACTGGTTCTTCGTTTTGCCAACCTGAGGTAAGATGCGAGACAAGGCGGGGCGGATCACCGCCCCGCTTTTCCCTCGCAGGAAAAATTGTTGCACAAGGTTATTGATTTCTTCGATGAAAGATTTCAGACTACCGACAAATAAACCAACAGACGGGGAGAAGACATGACCAATTCCTGGCGTTTTTCAACACTGGGCGACCGGCACCGCGCGCTTGGCTCCAACCTTGAAGACTGGAGCGGCATGGGCACCGCATGGTCTTACGAAAAGGGCGATCCGGTCGCCGAATATCTGGCTATCCGCACCAAGGCGGGGCTGATGGATGTATCGGGGTTGAAAAAGGTGCATATCACCGGCCCCGCAGCCAGCCATGTGATCGAACGCGCCACGACCCGCAACATGGAAAAGCTTATGCCAGGCCGCTCGGTCTATGCCTGCATGCTCAATGACGCGGGCAAGTTCATCGACGATTGCGTCATTTACCGCATGGGCCCCAACAGTTTCATGGTTGTCCACGGTTCCGGCGGCGCGCACGAACAGTTGACCATGGCCGCTACCGGGCGTGATGTTTCGATCCGCTTTGACGACAATCTGCATGACCTTTCGCTACAGGGTCCGCTGGCCGTCGATTATCTGGAAAAGCATGTCGAGGGCATTCGCCAGCTGAACTACTTCAACCAGATGCAGACCTCGCTATTCGGCAAGCCGGTGATGATCTCGCGCACCGGCTATACCGGCGAACGCGGGTACGAGATTTTCTGCCGCGGCCAGGATGCGCCGATGATCTGGGACCGCATTCTGGACGAGGGCAAGTCCATGGGGATCATCCCCTGCCGCTTCACCACGCTCGACCTTCTGCGGACGGAAAGCTATCTGCTGTTCTTCCCCTATGACAATTCCGAAATGTATCCCTTTGAAGATGAAGGCCCCGGCGACACGCTGTGGGAACTTGGCCTCGATTTCACCGTCTCGCCCGGCAAGGTCGGCTTCCGCGGCGCGGAGGAACATTACCGGCTGAAAGGTAAGGAACGGTTCAAGATCTGGGGGCTGAAGCTTGAAGGCACTAATGCGCCTGGCAACGGCGCGCCGGTTCTGCGCGACGGCAAAAAGGTGGGGATTGTGACGCAGGCGATGTATTCGCCGCTGAACAAGCACAATATCGCAATTGCCCGCCTGCCGGTCGACTGTGCCAACAATGGCACCAAGCTGACCGTCAACTGTGCCGACCATGGGGAAATGGGCGCCGTTACCCACTCGATGCCCTTCTTCGACCCCGAAAAGAAGCGTCGTACCGTAAAAGGTTGACAAGGCGGCGCCGGGGCGATCCGCCCTGGCGCACCACTCAAGGACGGGGAACTTATGACCAAGACTGTATTAGAAGGCACCATGCGCAGCCGCCCGGTCTATGGAAAACTGGCGTACCGGCAGGGATCGGGCCATCTGATGGTGGCTGATGGCGAGGGCGCCGAGGCTATCCTTGACATGGTTGCCACGGCTGGCGCCGATGCCGCAGCACTTCTGGCCCAGGGCCATATTATCTACATGCCCGGCCCCAATGGCACCGACATGCGCGACCGGTTGGCAGCACTTGGGGCGGATCAGTTCTTTTGCGCGCCGGATTTTGCCACCGCGGAACCGCGCCTGAAACGGGTGTTCAGCGGCGCCCATATGGGGATGCAGATCTATCTTGCCGGTACCGAAGGGCTGATCGGACAGGTTCAGCGCGACGCAATAGAGGCAGGCCTTCCTCATACCGCCATGCAGACCGAACATCGCGGCTCGACCGTGCGGCGCGTGCAATGCGTCCATTGCAAGGGCATCACCGAAAACGTCCGCCACGATCCGTTCAAATGCAGCCACTGTGGCTTGCATCTTTTTGTGCGCGATCACTATTCGCGCCGGTTGGCCGCCTTTCAGGGCGTGAATATCGATGCAGAAGACCCCGGAGAGGTCCCCCCGCCCGTGGAGAGATTCAAATGAGTGTCGGTGCCCCCAAGATAGATGTGACGGTCACCGAGGTGGTCGAGGTCAACAGCCTGATCAAACGTTTCCGTTTTGAGCGGACCGGCGGCGGTGATCTGCCAACCTTTTCGGGCGGCGCCCATATCGTGGTCGAGATGGAAGATCACGGCACAAGGCGTCTTAACCCCTATTCGCTGATGAGCGATCCGGGCGACACATCCGGCTATGAGATCTCGGTACGGCGCGACGAGGCGGGCCGGGGCGGTTCGCTTTACATGCACAACCATGTCAAGCCGGGGATGAAGATGGTGATCGGCCATCCGGTCAACCTCTTCCCGCTCGACCTGCGCGGCACCAAGCATCTGATGATCGCGGGCGGTATCGGTATCACGCCTTTCATCGCGCAGATGGCCCAGTCGACGGCCATGGGCGACCGGTTCGAGCTGCATTTCGCCGCCCGCAACCGCGCCCTTGGCGCCTATATGAACGAACTTTCGGCCCGCTACGGCGAGCGCGTGCATCTCTATCTGGATGATGAAGGCGACGCGATCGACCTCAAGGCGCTTTTGTCGGGCCAACCCTTTGGCACGCATCTTTACGTCTGCGGCCCGAAACCGATGATCAACTGGGTGCTGGACACGGCCCGCACGCTTGGCTGGCCGGAAGGCGCCGTCCACCACGAGGAATTTCTGGCCCCGCCGGTCGGCAAACCTTTCCAGGTCGAGCTGAAAACCTCGGGCCTGACCATTCAGGTCGATGGCAACCAGTCGCTGCTGGAGGCCATCGAAAAGGCCGGGGTAGAGGCGCCATACCTCTGCCGTGGCGGCGCTTGCGGCCAGTGCGAGACCGACGTTTTGCAGGCCGACGGCAAGCTCGAACATAATGATCACTGGCTGACCGACGACCAAAAGGCGTCAGGCAAGAAAATCATGCCTTGTGTGTCGCGTTTCTGCGGCGCGCGGCTGGTCATAGACCGATAGGAGGTTAACGTGGGCTTCGAATTCAACAAGGAAACCTTCCGCGACGATTTCACCTACAAGAACTCGCCCTGGGCCATCAAACGTTTCCCCTTCCCCTTTTCCGAAGACGATTACATGTATTCGGTCAATATGGAGCCACATGTCCCCGGCCCCAAAGGTTCTGTCTTTGAACATATGTTCGATGTGGACGAACATTACCTGTCGGAAATGCGCGATCGGGAAATGGTGCTGAAGGAAGATCCGCTGCGCTGCCAATCGCTGCCGCATATGACGCTGGCGGGATGGGATTTGCTCGAACTGATCATGGAATCAAAGGCGCGCGACTATCCGCACTGGTTCGAACTGCACAAGCAGGGCAAGAAATGGCACTGGATCAACCGACCGATGGAGATCGAACAGAAGTTCACCTTCCTCGACGAAACCACGCTGCCTTACGGCCCCATGGAATATATCACCCGCCAGGCGCAGGGCGATTTCACCCTGCAGGACCAGCGCGACAATAACCTGTGGATCGAGGCGGGCATGGTCACGACGCAGGCCGACTGGTCACTGGATTTCGACATCGGCATGGGGTTTCACGAATGGCACGCACCGGTGCCGCGCGCGCATGAGCTGGGCGTCTTTGACCGGGCGTTGAAATTCCTTTTGAAACTGCAGCTTGGCGCGCCGGTGCGCCGGTTCAACTGGACGATGACGGTGGACCCGTTGCTGGACACCAGCCCGGAAAACTACCCGGTCTGGGGTCCGACCCGCGCCGAAATTACGCCGGAAAATCTTGGCCAGCGCATGCATCTGCGGGTGGAGTTGCAGACGCTGCACCGCCTGCCCCGCTCCAATGCCATCGCCTTTCCGATCCGCTGCTATCTGATCAAGTTCGACGATCTGGTCACCATTCCGAAATGGGGCCGTCGCCTGCACCGCGTGGTGCGCGACCTGCCAGAGGAATTGGCGACCTACAAGGGTTTTATCCGCAATCGTGATATGATGGCCAAATGGCTGTCGGACTATGACGACGGCGCACCGACCAGCCCCGGCTGGTGGCCCGACCCGGACTGACCTACGCGCCAGACCCTTGCCCCGGGCCCCCGAATAAGAGGAGATCGCCATGCTTGACCTCTATCCGCAAGTCATCCCCGGCCCGCCGCGCCCAAGCCGGATCCTGACGCCGGAAGGGTTGCGACGCGACCGGCTGCATGAACGGCACGAGATCGCGGGCAATGGCGCCTGGCTGGTGCAGATCGGCGCAGGTGACAAGATCAGCGTCACCAACGCCGAAGGCGGCCAGCGCGCCGAACTTGTCGCCGCCGATGGCACCGGCCGGATCGACGCGGCCATTCTGGGTGTGCCCGCAAATTCCGACGCGGCGGGAACCAAATGGCTCCTCTCCGAAGGCACGCGGCTTTTTAGCGGCATGGGGCTGGTACGACGCGGGCTTGAACGGCGCGGGATCGACCTTGCAACCGCGGGTGCCGTCGCCATGTTCGGCCCCGAAACCCCAGCCGGCACCACCGAAACCTTTACTGCGACGCGCGATGGCACGCTGCTGATCGCCGCGCCGGGCCGGATCATGGCCCCGTCGGAACAGGACACCGCCACACCGCTGATCCTGACAATCGAGCGCAGCAAGCTTATCCGCCAGCCCGGATTTGACCTGCCAGAACCGCTGGCAGACCCGGTTCTTGATCTGCGGATCAAATCGGCAACCGCCAGCGCCTATTTTGTCAAGGCGGGCGACTATATCCAGATATTGGACGTGGACGGGCGCCAATGTACGGATTTTCAGTGCTTTTCCGCCCGGAAACTCGACAAGGGGCTGGATCACGCGCTGGATGTAACCACCTCGCGCACCTTCATGGGCCATGCCTATTCCATGCCCGGCCTGCATTCGAAATACTTCGATCAGGAGTGGGAACCGCTGATCGAGGTGGTGCAAGACACGGTCGGGCGCCATGACGCCTTTTCCATGGCGTGTGCCTCGAAATATTACGACGATATCGGCTCCCCTGGCCATGCCAACTGTTCGGACAATTTCAACGCCGCACTGACACCCTATGGGGTCACGGCGCGACCGGGCTGGATGGCGGTGAACCTTTTCTTCAATACCGCAATTGATGCCCACGGCGTCCTGATCAGTGACGAACCCTGGTCGCGCCCCGGCGACTATGTGCTCTTCCGGGCGCTGACCGATCTTGTCTGCGTCTCCTCCTCCTGCCCTGACGATACCTCGCCCGCCAATGGCTGGTATCTGACAGACATCCATGTCCGAACCTATTCCGGCAGCGAAAAATTTTCCCGTTCCGTCGCTTATCGACCCACCCCAGATTCAGAGCCGCGCATGACAAAAGAGACAGCCTTTCATGACCGTATCAGCGCCCGAACCGGCAATATGGTCGAATATCGCGGCTATTGGCTGCCACAGGCCTATTCCTCCAACGGTCCGATAGAGGAATATTGGGCCTGCCGCGAAAAGGCGGTGGTGCTGGATCTGTCGCCCTTGCGCAAGTTCGAGGTGACAGGCCCCGATGCCGAAGCCTTGCTGCAATATACCGTGACGCGCGACATGAAGAAGCTGAGCGAGGGCCAGGTCGTCTATACCGCCATGTGTTACGAACATGGTGGTATGCTGGACGATGGCACCGTCTTCCGGCTGGGGCGCGACAATTTTCGCTGGATCGGCGGTGACGATTTCGGCGGCAACTGGCTGCGCGACTGGGCGCAGAAACTTGGCTTGCAGGTGATGGTCCGCTCTTCCACCGACCAGCTGCACAATATTGCCGTGCAGGGGCCAAACAGCCGCGAGATCATGAAGCGGATGATCTGGACAGCGCCCCATCAGCCAAAGGTCGAGGATCTGGGCTGGTTCCGATTCACGCCGGGGCGGCTTGGCGGTCCGCAGGGGGCGCCGATCGTGCTGTCGCGCACCGGCTATACCGGCGAGTTGGGCTATGAAATTTTCTGCCACCCCAAGGACGGCAACGCCCTTTATGACGCCGTCTGGGAACATGGCGCCGATCTGGGCCTCGCCCCCATGGGTCTGGCTGCGCTTGACATGGTGCGGATCGAGGCAGGGCTGATCTTTGCCGGCTATGATTTCACCGATCAGACCGACCCGTTCGAGGCGGGCATCGGCTTTACCGTGCCGTTGAAATCCAAGACCGACGATTTCATTGGCAGAGAGGCGCTGATCCGCCGCAAGGAAAATCCGATGCACAAGTTTGTGGGGCTGGATGTCGACAGCAATGTCGCGGTGGGTCACGGCGACTGCATCCATATCGGCCGCGCGCAGATCGGCGAAGTCACCTCTGCCATGCGCTCGCCGCTGCTTGGCAAACAGATCGCGTTGGCGCGGGTCGATGTGGCCCATGCGGCGCTTGGCACGGCGGTCGAGGTTGGCAAGCTTGATGGCCATCAAAAGCGCCTGCCCGCCACCATTGTCGGGCTATCGCATTATGATCCGAAAAAGACCCGCCCGCAGTCCTGAAGAACGGTCTTTGTGTCTGACACAGATCAAGGCGCGCCTGGCCAGAAGCCTTAATCATGCAACAATCGGCGGGCCCTGCCCCGCCCTTTGTCGAAGGATAGCGGCATGATCAGCGCATTGGAAAGGTTGGGCGGGCCCGAGGCTTTGCGCGCGCTGGTCGAACGGTTCTACGATCTTGTCGAAACCCGGCCCGAGGGGGCCACCATCCTTAGCCTGCATTTTCGCGGACACGGGATGGCGCATGTGCGGGCCGAACAGTTCGACTTTCTGATGGGCTTTCTGGGCGGGCGGCGCATCTATGCCGAACGCCATGGCCATATGGACTTGCGTGACATTCACGCCCATGTACCGATCCGGCCCGAGGATGCCGAAGACTGGCTCTTTTGCATGAATATGGCGATGGACGACTGCAAGGTGGCAGAACCCCTGAAAGGCCAGATCATGCGCGTCTTTACCCGCGCCGCCCATGTGCTGGTCAACCGCCCCACGGACCGGCCCTGATCAGCCAAGCGTCATGCGCCGAGGCAAACTTTGCCCGGCATAATCGCCTTTGTGGGGGTCATGGTACCGACGCCCCGGCTCGAACGGGGGACCCCTAGATCCACAATCTAGTGC
>JBARVM010000026.1:0-7998 GCA_049646265.1 Paracoccaceae bacterium | reverse complement strand
CCATGACAGCACTTTGCATCCGCCCACGCCCGCTGGCCGCCAACGCCTCTCCGCGCGCCGACAGGCTGACATCACCCGAAACAGGCCTGAGAGGCCGGGCGCGCACAATCCCGCCAATGACCCGTGGCGCCGCACCTCGCCGGATCGTCACCGCCACTTCGGCACGCAATAGATCATAGGCTGCATTGACCGTATTGCGCGACAAGCCGAGTACCGCCGCACCAGCACGGGACGAAGGCAAGACACTGCTCGCCCCCAATCGCCCCGCGCGAATGGCCGCCAAAAGATCGCGGTAAAGCTGGACAGTCAGCGGCTCGGCCCGTTCCGCCGACAGGTCGACCAGCGACCGCAGATAAACTGGTTCCATGAAATTTCCAATAACTGGATCTTTGAAAGAACCATAACGGCCAATAGATCCTTGATCAATCAAAAGGACCAAACCATGACCAAACCTCCAGCCTACGCCAAGATTCGCTACGCCAAACGCAACGTCGAAGATGAAAGCGCCGCCCATGCCATCCTCGATCAGGGCCTCGTCGCCCATGTCGGCTTCCTCGCCGAAGGTCGCCCGATGGTCATCCCCATGGCCTACGCCCGCGACGGGCGGCGCCTTTACATCCACGGCGCCTCGAAAACCCGGGCAGTGGCCAAAACCGACGCCACACCCATCTGCCTGACTGTCACCCATATCGACGGGCTGGTCATTGCACGCTCCGGCTTCAACCACTCGGTCAATTACCGCTCCTGCGTCGTCCACGGCAGGGCCCGAAAGGTCACCGACCCGGCAGAGGCCGACCGCGCCCTGCGGCTCATCACCGACCACCTTCTGCCCGGCCGCACGGACGAGCTGCGCGCCTCAACAGCCCAGGAAATGAAGGCAACAGGCGTGCTGGCCATTGATGTAGAGATCATGACCGTCAAGGTCCGCTCCGGCCCGCCCGTAGACGATGCCGAAGACCAGACAGGCGGCAGCTGGGGCGGCGTCCTGCCCGTCACCACTGCACTCGGCCGTGGCGTCAGCGATGCCCACACACCGGCAGAAAGGCCCGAACCAGCCAGCCTCGCCAAGGCGCGACAGAAATTCTCCGCCTGACCGGATATCGGGGGTAATGCCCCTTCACGCTGGCAGAAATATTCTCGGGGGGGAGCCCCGGGGGACAAAGTCCCCTGGGCGATCGGGGGGGCAGACAGCCCCCCGCACGCCCGCCAAGATCAGCATCGCGCCAGATCAGCGCCCAACCGCCGCATAGGCCACAAACCCCGCCTTGCTCGCATCGGCGGCGGAATAGACATTGCGCAGATCAGCCATGCGCGGCGACACCATGCTCTTGGCCATTCGCTCCAGATCCAGCGCCCGGAACTCGTTCCACTCGGTCAGGATCACCACGGCATCGGCACCATCGGCCGCCTCATAGGCATCCTCCATCCAGACGACGCCGGGCAACATATGCTCTCCCTCGCGCCGCCCTTGCGGATCAACCACCCGCACCTTGGCCCCGTTGCCCACCAGCGCCGGTACAATGGTCAGCGACGGCGCATCGCGCATATCGTCAGTATTGGGCTTGAACGTCACCCCCAACACCGCCAGCGTCTTGCCATTCACCGACCCTTCGCAAAGATCCATGATCTTGGTCACCATGCGCCGCTTGATCTCTTCATTGACCTTGATGACCGTCTCGACAATCTGAATGGGGGCAGCATATTCCTGCGCCGTGCGCGCCAGGGCCTGTGTATCCTTGGGAAAGCAGGAACCGCCATAGCCCGGCCCGGCATGCAGGAACTTGTTGCCGATCCGCCCGTCAAGCCCGATGCCCTTCGACACCTGCTTCACATCGGCCCCGACCTTTTCGCACAAAAGCGCCACCTCATTGATAAAGGTGATCTTGGTCGCCAAAAAGGCATTGGCGGCATATTTGATCATTTCGGCGGTTTCCAGATCGGTGTAAAGGATCGGAAAATCGCGCAGAAAGAGCGGGCGGTAAACCTCGCCCATCACGGCCTTGGCCCGGTCGGTTGTGACCCCGACGACCACCCGGTCTGGCCGCATGAAATCATCGATTGCCGCCCCTTCGCGCAAGAACTCCGGGTTGGAGGCCACATCGAATTCCGCCTTGGGCGCCGCCTTGACGATCGCCGCGGCCACGGCTCGGTTGGTGCCCACCGGCACGGTCGATTTCGTCACGACCACCGCATAGCCGGTCAGCGCCTGACCAATCTCTTCCGCCGCCGCCATCACATAAGTCAGATCCGCATGCCCGTCGCCGCGCCGCGTCGGCGTGCCCACCGCGATGAATACCGCCTGCGCCCCGTCAACCGCTGCCGCCAGATCCTGGGTAAAGGAAAGCCGGCCCGCCGCCACATTCTTGGCCATCAGCACATCAAGCCCCGGCTCATAGATCGGCACCTGACCGGCTTTCAGCATCTCGACCTTGCGCGGGTCCTTGTCGACACAGATGACCTCATGGCCAAAATCCGAAAAACAAACACCAGAGACGAGCCCGACATAGCCTGTCCCAATCATAGCGATCTTCATAGTCCAACCTCGCGCAATACTTGCGCCCGACATGGGCCAAAGCCGGTCAGACTGTCAACGGCGCAGATGGGGATGCCAACCGATCCCCGCGTGATTGTTCCCCTTAGGCAAACAATGGCCTGCCGTTGCAGGCTTTCCCCCCCGGCTTTCTAAAAACGCCCCACACCGATTCCTTCCAGCAGCGGATGGTCCAGCCGTCCTGCCAGAACCGACACAACCAGTTCCGCCGTCACCGGCGCCAGGGTTAGGCCGATATGACCATGCCCATAAGCATGCACGATATCCGCCCCGCGCCGCGATGGCCCGACAACCGGCAAACTGTCAGGGATGGAGGGACGAAAGCCCATCCATTCCCGCGACGGCCTGTCCAGACCGGCAAAGATCGACCGCGCCCCCGCCGCAAGGGCTGCCAGCCGATGGGCCGAGGGCGGCGCCGTCAAACCACCAAGCTCAACCGTCCCCGCCACCCGCAACCGCCCCGCCATCGGACAAAGGTAAAAGCCCCGCGCCGTCGGGCAGACCGGCCGCTGCAAAAGTGGCACCTCCATGTCCCACTCAAGGTGATAGCCGCGCTCCGTATCCAAGGGCACCCTGTCGCCCGCATCCCGCGCCAGACCTTTAGAATGCGCCCCCGCCGCGATCACGACCTGCCGCGCGACCGTATCCGTGCCCTCCAGCCGGATCCCGCCACTGCCACGGACCAACCCGCCCACGCGCGCCGCCTCAAACCGCGCCCCGGCCCTGGCCGAAGCAGCCGCCAACAGCGCCACCATTGCCGCGGGATCACTCATGAACAGGGCCTTCGGAAAATAGGCACCGCCGCCACCGGCAACCGGCAACCCGGGCTCCATCGCGGCCAGCTCATCGGCCGACAACAACTCCACCCTGACCCCAAGCCCGCGCCGAAAGGCCAGATCCGCCTTGGCCGCCACTAGCGCCCGGTCCGACTGATACCAATAGGCACACCCCCGGTCCTGCAGGATCGCCGCCCCACCAATCTCCGCCGCCAGATCGCGCCACCGCGGCGCCGCATCCGCCAAAAGCCCGGCCAAAAGCGTCGCATTCCGCCGCGCCGCCCCCGGCAGCGATTGCCGGGCAAAGCGCAACAACCACGGCGCAAGGGTCGGCAAGGCCGCCCGCCGAATGGAAAGCGGAGAGGAACGATCAAAAAGCAGCGACGGCAGGTTGCACAAGACATCCGGCGTCCCCACCGGCTGCACCGCATAATCAGCAACCGTCCCCGCATTGCCATAAGAGGCGCCGGAACCGGGTGGCGCAGGGTCGAAAACCACAACCTCGCGCCCCGCCAATGCCAGCCGATGCGCGACAGCCAGCCCAATCACCCCGGCGCCGATAACCGCCACCTCGACCTGCCTGACCATCGCTTCGGCCCTTCTTCTGTTCTCAAATACCTCCGCCGGAGGCAGCCCGGCCAGCCAGAGCTACATACAGTCCTGATAAAGTGCCCGGGTATTCTCGCGCGTCATCTCGATGGGATTGCCGCCGCATGACGGATCCTCAAGCGCCATTTCGGTCAACTCATCCAGTCGCGCCGCCTCGACACCCATGGCGCTCAGATTGGCCGGAATAGTGAGCTCTGCCCGCAAGTCCATGACCCGCGCGCGGAACCCGTCAAAACCGCCGGCAATGCCCAGATAGGCCGCCGCCGCCTCGATCCGCCCCTCAATCGCTGACCGGTTGAAATCCAGCACCATCGGCATGACAACCGCATTGGTGGTGCCATGATGGGTACCATAGACAGCCCCCACCGGATGGCTAAGGCTGTGGATCGCCCCAAGACCCTTTTGAAAGGCGACGGCCCCCATGGCCGCGGCTGACATCATGTGGGCGCGCGCATCAAGATCGGCCGGCGTGGCATAGACCTTTGGCAGATTTTCAAAGACCAGCCGCATGCCTTCCAGCGCGATCCCCTGCGACATCGGATGATAAAAGGGCGAACAATAGGCCTCCAGACAATGGGCCAGCGCATCCATCCCGGTACCGGCCGTGATGAACCTTGGCATGCCGACCGTCAGCGCTGGGTCGCAGATCGTTACCGCCGGCATCAGGCGCGGATGAAAGATGATCTTCTTCTTGTGGGTAGCCGAATTGGTCAGAACCCCGGCCCGCCCGACTTCCGAACCGGTCCCCGCCGTGGTCGGCACCGCAATGATCGGCGCGATCTTGGCACCATCGGCGCGGGTGTACCAATCGTCCACATCCTCCAGATCCCAAACACTCAGGTCCTTGCGCTGATAGGCCATGAGCGCAATCATCTTGCCGAGATCGAGCGCCGACCCGCCCCCAAAACAGATCACCCCGTCATGGCCGCCAGCCAGATAGACGGCGATCCCGTCGGCCATATTGGCCTCGTTCGGGTTGGGATCGACCTCGGAAAAGACCGCCGATCCCAGACCGGCGGCGTCCAGCACCGCCAGGGCCTCGGCGGTGATCGGCAGGCTGGCCAGCGCCTTGTCGGTCACCAAAAGCGGCTTTTTCAGCCCGGCGGCCTGGCAATGTTCGGCCAGTTCGGCGATCCGGCCGACACCGAATTTGATTGCCGTGGGGTAGGACCAGTTGCGGTTTGGCACAGTGTGGCTCATTTCGTCACCTTCTTGAGATGGTAGGATTTCGGCCGGGTCACCGAATGGAACCCGAGATAGGAAAGACTGCCGCCGCGCCCGGTATCCTTGCACCCGGTCCAGCAAAGGCTCGGATCGAGATAGTCGCAGCGGTTCATGAAGACCGTGCCGGTCTCGATCTGATTGCCGATCTCTGCCGCCTTGGTGGCATCCTTCGTCCAGATCGAACAGGTCAACCCATAGGGGCTGTCGTTCATCAGACCCACCGCCTCTTCGTCGGAGGAAACTTTCATGATCCCCACCACCGGGCCAAAGCTTTCCTCCATCATCACCCGCATGGAATGATCGACATTGACCAGAACCTGCGGCGCAAGATAGGCGCCGCCGTCATCGGCCGGGAAAAGCGCCGGGTCGATCAGGGGCTTGGCGCCAGCCGCCACCGCCTCGGCGATCTGGTCGCGAATGACTGCGGCGAAACGTTTGTTGGCCATCGGCCCGATCGTGGTCGCCGGATCAAAGGGATTGCCCAGCGTCAGCCCCTTGACCCAGGCCACGGCCTTTTCGACGAACGCGTCATAAAGGCTTTCATGTACATAGATCCGCTCTATCCCGCAGCAGCATTGGCCCGCATTATACATGGCCCCGTCCATCAGCGTCTCGACAGCCGCATCAAGATCGGCATCGGCCCGCACATAACCCGGATCCTTGCCCCCCAACTCCAGCCCGAGCGGGGTGAAAGTCCCCGCCGCGGCCCGTTCCATGGCCTGACCACCCCCGACAGAGCCGGTGAAATTCACGAAACCGAAAGCGCGGTTCTGGATCAGATGTTCGGTGGTTGCATGGTCAAGAACCACGTTTTGGAAGACATCCTCGGGGACACCCGCGGCGTGAAAGGCCTCTGCCAGTCTTTCGCCGACCAGAAGCGTCTGGCTGGCATGTTTCAATACGACCGTGTTGCCAGCGATCAGCGCCGGGGCAAGCGTGTTGATCGTGGTCAGATAGGGATAGTTCCAGGGCGCCACGATAAAGACCACCCCGACCGGTTCCCGCGCCAGATAACGGCGGAATTTGTCACTATCTTCAACAACATGCGGTGCCAGAGTGGCTGCGGCGATATCGGCCATATAGTTGGTGCGGTCATGCACGCCGCCGAACTCGCCACCGTAGCGGGTGGGTCGACCCATCTGCCAGGCCAGCTCCTCGACCAGCTTGTCCTTGACCTTGTCAAGCTGGGCCACCCCGGCCTTGACAAGAGCGATCCGCTCCTCCAGCGGCCGCGCGGCCCAGGCTTTTTGCGCGGCCTTGGCACGTGCGGCAACGGCCACGGCCGCATCGCACGACAGGGGCATGCGTTCGGCATAGACAGACCCGTCAACGGGTGAAATCAGATGAATTGGCTTCATGGCACTTGTCCTTTTGACGCGGGCTTTCGGCCCGCCGTTTGTCAGATGCGAAAGGCAGTCTTTCGCGAGTATCAGACCCGTTCCAGCAGACGCCGGATTTCGAAATCCGTGACGACGCGGTCGGTTTCAGAAATTTCCCACTGGGCGGCATGGTGATAGTGATCGACCACATCATCGCCAAAAGCCGCGCGGAACATGTCCGACCCATTTAAGAGATCGGCAGCCTCGCGCAGGTTATGCGGCACATTGCGCACCCCTTTGGCGGCATACATGTCGCCGCGCATTTCCGGCTCCAGCTCCAGCTTCTGCTCGATCCCGGTCAGACCGGCGGCAAGTAGGGCCGCACAGACCAGATAGGGGTTCACGTCCGACCCAGGAATACGGCACTCGACCCTGACGGCCTTGGTGCCCGCGCCGCATACCCGGAAACCCGCCGTGCGGTTATCAGCGGACCAGACCGCCTTGGTCGGTGCGAACATGCCCACCGTGAAACGTTTGTAGCTGTTGACATAGGGCGCCAGAAACACGGTCATTTCGCGCGCATAGGCCAGTTGCCCGGCGACGTAATGTTTCATCACTTCCGACATGCCGTAAGGGTCCGACGGATCGGCAAAGGCGGCCTTGCCATCCTTGGTCCACAAGGACTGATGGCAGTGCGACGATGAGCCCGCCTTGCGATGATCATATTTGGCCATGAAAGTCACCGACTTGCCTTTGGCCATGGCAATTTCCTTGATGCCATGTTTGATGATCGTGTGATTGTCGGCCGTATCCAGCGCGTCGGAATAACGGTAATTCACCTCTTCCTGACCGGCGTCTGCCTCGCCCTTGGAATTCTCGATCGGGATCCCGGCACCATAAAGATCGTTACGGATGGCGCGCATCACATCTTCTTCCTTGGTGGTCTGGAAGATGTGATAATCCTCGTTGTAGGCGCTGACCGGACGGAGGCCGGTGAAATTGCTGTCGCGTAGTGCGTCATAGCTGTTTTCGAACAGGTAGAATTCCAGCTCGGTCGCCATCATCGGTTCAAACCCCATGGCGCGGGCCCGTTCGACCTGACGCTTGAGGATGCCACGCGGCGATTGCGGCACCGGATTATGGTGATGATCCAAGAGATCGGCAAGAACCAGTGCCGTGCCCGGCAGCCAGGGCAGGGGGCGCAAGGTGGCCATATCGGGTTTCATCACATAGTCGCCATAACCCGCTTCCCAGTTCGAGGATTTGTAGCCAGGAACCGTCGTCATTTCCATGTCCACAGCCAAGAGGTAGTTGCAGCAGTGGGTTTCCTCATGGCCGCCATTCACGAAGAACTGCGCGTGAAACCGCTTGCCCATCAGTCTGCCTTGCATGTCGACCGCTGCCACAAGAACCGTGTCGATCTCGCCGCTTGCCACGGCCTTTTTCAATGCGTCGAATGTCATATTGCCGGGCATGCGGCCTCTCCTCTTGGTGGGTCGGATCACGACCGTTTCAGGGC
>JBARVM010000025.1:0-2747 GCA_049646265.1 Paracoccaceae bacterium | reverse complement strand
TTCGGCGGCGACTGCGTCTTTGCCCTGCAATCCCATGTCGTCAGCGCTCTTCTGGACGGCGCGCCGCTGGAAAACCTTGCCGAAGACTATCTGGCGGTGATCCGCATCGAAGAGGCCATCTACCGGTCAGCGCAGGAAGCCAGGAAGATAGCGCTCTAGCGGGCGCAGTATTTCCGCGCCAGCGCGCCGAAGCGGGTGTAACGTTCCCAAAAGGCTTCGTGACTGCTGCGGTCGGACCGCCGGATGTCCTGAGCTTTGTCGGGGTCCTTGAAAAACGTGGCGGCGGTGCGCTGGTCCGAAGCTGAAAGCGTCCGGTCGGCGGCCTGCTGGATGCAGTTGCAAAGCGATCGCGACGAGGCTTGCCGATTGGAACTCAGACACGCCCGTTCCATAGTCCCGATGGCCAGCACCGGCAGGGTCATTGCCAAGAGCAAAGCGGGGGCCAGCAGCAAAATTCTCATATGTCCGCCTTGTCCTGTTCCGCCCCTGCGAGTCGCAATGTCTGCCGGACCCGCTAAACACTTGTGAAAATGCCCCAAGGATATGGCCAATTCAATTCACATTTGCGGCGACGCCGCGTCGCACCAGACATTTGCCGCAGCTTAAAACGGCCTGTTCATGCCTGCCCTAAACCGCTAGACCCACGGCATAGGCAAGGGCAAAACGGCGTCATGGTCCAGATTTCAATCGTCATCCCCATGAAGAACGAGGCAGAGAATATTGGCACGTTGATTGCCGATATTCTGCAGGCTTGCGCCAAAGACGATATCGAGGTGATCGCCGTTGACGACGCGTCGACCGATGCTTCGGCAGATGTCGTTCGGGGCATGATGGCAAAGTACGATAACGTCCGTCTCTTGCAGCACGACCAGTCCGGCGGGCAAAGCGCCGCCGTGATGTCGGGGGTGCGCGCGGCAAAGGGCGAATTTGTCGCCACGCTGGATGGTGACGGCCAGAATCCGGCCTCGGAACTGCCAAAGCTCTATGCGCCGCTGATCGATCCCAAGGCCCCGGCCGATCTTGGGCTGGTCGCCGGGCAACGGGTCAAACGGCAGGATACCTGGTCCAAACGCTATGCCTCTAAATTCGCCAATGGCTTGCGCGGCTGGGCGCTCGATGACGGCACGCGGGACACGGGCTGCGGTTTGAAGGCGTTTCGCCGCGATGCATTTCTGGCCTTGCCCTTCTTCAACCACATGCACCGCTACCTGCCCGCGTTGTTCAAACGCGACGGCTGGCAGGTCGCGCTCGTCGATGTCAGTCACCGGGCTCGGGTCGCGGGCAAATCCAACTATTCCAACTGGCAACGTGGCCTAGTAGGGGCCGTCGACCTTGTAGGGGTCATGTGGCTGCTGCGCCGCCGCAAGACTGCAAAAGCAGCCGAAATCCAGAAATCCGGACGCCAGAAATGACCGCGATACTCAACTTTCTGAATGTTGACAGCATGTTGGAACTTTGGTGGGTGGTGATTGGCCTTGGTGGACAATTGATGTTCACCACGCGTTTCCTCGTGCAATGGATCGCCTCGGAACGCGCTGGCCGGTCGGTCGTGCCGATCGCGTTCTGGTATTTTTCGATCAGCGGCGGCGTGATCCTTCTGGCCTATGCCATTTACCGCGCCGATCCGGTCTTCATTCTTGGTCAGTCACTGGGGGTTTTCATCTATTCGCGGAACCTCTGGCTGATCCATGCGGAAAAGAAGCGTGCCGGGTTTTCTGAATAGCTGGGCCGCGAAAGCCGGATTGATCGTCCTTGCCGTGACGCTGGCGCGGATCGGAGCCTTGGCTCTGACCCAGGCCGACATCTTTGTCGATGAAGCGCAATACTGGCTTTGGGGACAGAACCTCGATTTCGGCTATTACTCCAAGCCGCCGCTGATTGCCTGGGTGATACGCGCAATGACTGACATCGCCGGGTCGGATTCGGCATTCTGGATCCGCTTTCCCGCACCGGTCTTTCATGCCGCAACATCGATGATCCTGGGCATCTGGGCGGCAAGGGTCTTTGACGACCGCACCGGGTTCTGGACCGCGATCGGCTATGTCACTTTGCCGATTGTCGCGGTCGGCAGTATCATGATCTCTACCGATACGATCATGGCCCCGTTCTTTGCTGCCGGGCTCTTTTTTTATTGGCGAATGCTCGACACTGGAAAGCTCTGGCAAGCCATCGCTGCCGGGGCGATGATCGGCTTGGCGTTCATGGCCAAATACGCGGGCATCTATTTCTTCCTTGGCGCCAGCCTTTCAGCGATCTTCATCCCCGGCTTCCGCCCCTCGCTCCGCAACGCGATGGCGCTGTTGCTGGCTTTCGCCGCCGTCATCTCACCCAACATCGCATGGAACCTGTCCCATGACCTGACCACAGCCCAGCATACGATGGACAATGTCAGCTGGGTCCGTCGCGAAGGCGAGGGCAGTTTTCTGCATCCCGCGGCACTACTTGAGTTTGTCGCGACCCAGTTCGCGGTAGCAGGTCCGGTCTTCTTCGCCGCATTCCTGCTGTCGGTGCGTGCAGTCGATCCCCGGATCCGCTCTTTGCTGTGGTTTTCCTTGCCGATCCTGGCGCTGGTCTGCCTGCAGGCGCTCTTGTCGCGGGCCTATGGGAACTGGGCCTTTGCTGCATATCTGGCAGGGACACTCGCCGCGACCGCCTGGCTCTTGGCGCGGTCCGGGCGCTGGCTCTGGCTGTCGTTCGGCATCAACGGCGGCATCGCTCTGGCGCTTCCGCTGATCACCATTCTTGGA
>JBARVM010000024.1:0-2811 GCA_049646265.1 Paracoccaceae bacterium | reverse complement strand
GTAAAGGCAGTATTCACCTGTTTCAGGGCGCGCAGGGTTTCCTGATGCAGGTTGGAGGTTTCGATCGAGTCGCTGCGCCCCTCTTTCAGCCGCTCCAGATGCGATCTTTGCAGCTGCTGTTCGACATCGCGGACCCGGTCTTTTTCGGCAACCAGCGCGCGGGCGGCATCGGGGCTTTGGGTAATAAGCACATTCAGTGCCGACTGTGCATTGGCCAGAACCCGGTCGTGAAAATCGGATATTTCCACCAGACCGGTCTGCGAGAAGGACAGACCCTTCTTGTCGAGCCTCTCGGCCAAAGACACCATGTTTTGCGCGATGGCATTGCCCGCCTGTTCAAGGTTGACCGCCATTTCGGCCAGATCCAGCCCGCGTTGGGATGCGGCCTCTCCCGGGTCGGACTTTTGCAGGCGGGCGAGGTAGAGCTTGATATTCAGATGTAACCGGTCAACCGCCTCTTCCTTTTTGGTGATGGCGTCTGCCGTGGCACCATCCCAGGAGGCGTAAAGCGAGATGACCGAGCGGAGCATGCTTTCGACAGCCTCGCCCATCTGCAGGATCTCGCGGGTTGCGGCGGCAAGGGCGCGGTCGGGCACGGCAAGGGCGGCCGGGTCAAGGGCCGAAACCCGCTGCAACTCCGCCTGTACAGCCTGTGGTTTGATCAGACCGGTCGTCAGCCGGATGAGCGGGCCGGTCAAGGGCAGGCCGATGATCAGAATCACCAGGTTGAACAAGAGATGCAGGTTGATCACCTGTTTGGCGGGCGAAGCGCCAAAAACCGCAAGGTCAGGTTGCGCCAAAGACAGGGCCAAAAGCGCCAAAAGCGCGCCGCCGCCGCGCATCAGAAGATTGCCGGTAATCACCCGTCGCGCCTCGATTTCGGCGCCAAGGGTCAGGACAAAGGCGATGATCGCCCCGCCGAGATTGGCGCCAAGCACCATCGCCACCGCCGCCGCTGTGGGCAGTGGCCCCGCCGTCGCCAGGGTAATGAAAAGCAGGACCGCCGCGACAGAGGAATGCATGGCCCAGGCAATCAGCGCGCCCATGACAAAGGCAGTGATCGGGTCGCCCGCCAGATAACGCATGGCATTGGCCAGCATCGGCGCATCGCTAAGAGGCTCCGTCGCCGTGCGGATCATTGTGAGCGAGACGAAGATCAGCGCCAGACCGATCAGGCAGCGCCCGGCCATGCGCCATTCGCGATCGGTAGATTTCTGAAAAAGGGCCACCCCTATGACCAAGAGCAGCGGCACCAGCCAGTCGGCCCGCGTCATCAGGATGCGCGCCACAATGGCCGATCCCAGGTCCGCTCCAAGTACCACCGCCAGCCCGGCCATGACCGTCAGTGTGCCTGCCGCGACGAAATTGGCCGACAGGATCGCCACGGCGGTCGAGGATTGCAGCACCACCGCCGCCGCCGTGCCGGAAATGGCCGAAAGAATGCGGCTTTCGCCGCCCCGGCGCAGCAAACGCCGCAGCGCAACTTGCCAGCCCCGCTCCACCCCGGTCCTGACCAGCCGCACCGCCCATATCAACAGCGCCACGGAGCCCGCGACATGCATCAGAAAGAGGAGGGGCGAGGATGAGGACAAGGCAGGTTTCCTTTGGTGGATAGGTTAGGGGGCAAGTTGCATTCAGGCCGTTGCCCTGCGGCGGGCTTTTACAGAACTGTTACAAAACTTTTACAATCACACGGGGCAGCGGACTACAAGAGCGCATTGACCTTTTTCGGCTTTCCCGCATGACTGGCGTCATGGCCTTCACCTTACGCCAGCTTCAGTTCTTTGTCGCGGCTGCCGAGCAGGGCAGCGTGTCGGGCGCTGCGCGCGCGCTGGCGATTTCCCAATCCTCGGTGACAGAGGCGATCCAGTCTCTGGAGGAAGATTTGCATGTTTCTCTGTTCGACCGTCGGGCGCGGGGGCTCGATCTGACCCACAAGGGTTCCTTGTTCCTGCGTCATGCCGAACAGATTCTCGCTGATGTCGCCACCGCGCGCCTCGCCTTTCGGGACGAGGAGGGGGAGGTTGGCGGCAAGCTGTCGTTGGGCGTGACGTCGCTGGTGGCCGGCTACGTGTTGTCGGATATCCTGTCGCGTTTTCGCCGCGCCTATCCGAAGGTCGAGGTGACGGCGGTCGAGGATAATGCCGAATACCTGCAGCATCTGTTGATTGGGGGCGAACTGGATGTCGCGGTTGTCCTGACCTCCTCGGTCAAGGACCGGATGGCGATGCAGGTGGAATCGCTTCTGGTGTCGCCCTATCGGCTTTGGCTGCCGACCGGCCATAGGCTGGCGGATGCGGAGGCGATTTCGCTGGCGGATCTTGCGACGGAACAGTTGATCGTGTTGACGGTTGACGAGATCGAGGAATCCACCCGCCTCTTGATGGCGGCCATGTCGGTCAAACCAAATGTGGCCTTCCGCACCCGCTCGGTCGAAGCGGTGCGGAGTCTGGTTGCCACGGGCGCCGGGGTGGCGCTTTTGCCGTCGCTGGTCTACCGGCCCTGGTCGCTGGAGGGGGACCGGATCGAATTTCGGGATGTTTCAGGCGATTTGCCCACGGTTCAGGTGGGGCTGGTCTGGCGCAAGGGTGCGCCCCTGTCGCCGGTTGCGCGCAATTTCATCCGCGCCGCCGAAACCGCCGTGCCTGAACGCTAATCATGCAGCCGTTCGCGGCGCGGGTGGGTTGGACTCTCCAACCGCAGATCAATCGGTAAAACCGATATCTCCATTCTTTATTTTGATATTGCGATTGAAGACGCGCGGCATAGACTATTTTCAGCGACAAGGGGGTTCTGCGGGCTGTCGATACC
>JBARVM010000023.1:0-2325 GCA_049646265.1 Paracoccaceae bacterium | reverse complement strand
GTCTATACCACTTTCCTCAAGAAAGGCGCTGACTTCGGTCTCATGCTGCCTGACGACCTCAGACAGCCACTCGAGAAAAGATGTCTCGGAAGAGGTATGCAGCCGCCCCGCACGGTCAAAGAGCGAGTAGCATTGTTCGCTTTCCAGCCCATGCCGAAAGGGTAAGGCCAGCCGCCCGGCGCGGATAGCGGGGAAGGCCAGAATCGTGTCGCCGATGGTGATGCCGCCGCCCGTCAGCGCGGTCGAAAGACACAGCGATGTTTCGTTGAAATGGGTTATGTCACGGGGGGGGCCGGGATGGTTGAGGCCGGTCTGGGCAAACCAGCTGTCCCAGACATTGTAGTTGCCGTCGATCAAAAGCTGGGCCTCAACAAGAGCGCCCTCACCGTTGACATGTTCCAAAGCATATTCGGGGGTGCATACGACGAGATCATACCAGTGGCACAGCACCCTTTCGCGCAGGCCCGGACAGGGTGCTGCGCCGAAATTTCCATAGAAGATGCGGAAGTTGAAGTCCTCTTCCAGCCGCATTCTGCCATTCTTTTCGGCCACAACCTCAACCGATACGCCGGGATTGCGCAGAAGGAACTGCCCGATATGTCCGGCCAGAAAGGACGAGGCGAAATCGCGGTCAACCAGAATGCGGATGACATTGGAAAGCGACCTGCCTTGGGTCTGACGCTCCAGCGAGGCGGCAATCTGGCCAAAGGCCAGCGACACGTCATGGGCAAGGTCCTGGCCCGCTGCTGTCAGCTGGACCGCGTTGCCAAGCCGGATCATCAGGGCGCAATCCAGCAACTGTTCAAGCTGCTTGATCTGCTTGCTGACTGCCGGGCGGGTCACCCCAAGCTCGCTTGCCGCCACCGTAAGTGAGCCGTTCCGCGCCGCGGCTTCAAAGGCGCGCAGCGCCGTCAGGGGAAGTCTTGCGGGCATCAGCCGATAATCCTTGGTAACCTCAGGTTACCCTTTAGCACTATTATTGATTCGACAATCAACAAAGCCGCCCTTAACGTTTTGACGGATGGCGTCGCTTCTGGCGGTGTCAGCGCTGAAATCAGGAGAGTTGCGTGACCCTGCCAATAAAGTTTTCGTCCACTGGTCCCGAAGGCTGGATGGCGCAACCCGATGTGCCGCAAGAAACGGCGACTTTCATCAGTGGCAAACCGATGGGGGCGGACCATGCCTATTTCGACCGGGCGAACCCAAAGTATCGCATGGGGATATGGCGGTCGCAGCCCTATACCGAATTCTACGAAAGCTATGCCGCCGATGAATTCATGGTTGTGCTGGACGGCTCGGTCACACTGGAAAGTGACGGTTTCACCGAGACCTACCGAAAGGGCGATGCCTTCTTCGTGCCCAAGGGGTTCAAGGGCTATTGGCGGCAGTCCGAACCGATGCTGAAATACTACGTCATCATCGAATGACCGGCACCAATGAAATGACGCAGGCCGGAGACACCTATGATTATGTGATTGTCGGTGCAGGTTCGGCCGGGTCGGTACTGGCACGGCGGCTGTCCGAGGATGCCGGGGTCAGTGTTCTGGTGCTGGAAGCCGGCGGCAGTGACCGATCCATCATCGTCGCCATGCCCGCAGCACTGGCCATGCCGATGAACACCAAGCGCTTTAACTGGGGTATGGTGACGGAGCCCGAACCGGGCCTCAATGGCCGGTGCATCAACCTGCCACGCGGCAAGGGGATGGGGGGGTCCTCATCGATCAACGGCATGTGCTATGTGCGCGGCAACCCGATGGACTATGAGCTTTGGGAGGCCAAGGGTGCCACTGGCTGGCATTGGGCCAATGTGCTGCCTTACTTTCAGAAGATGGAAGACGTGTCGGGTGGCGGGCCCTACAGGGGGACCAAGGGCCCTTTGCGCGTGACGCGGGGGCCCGAGGCCAACCCGCTTTACCATGCCTTTGTCGATGCGGCGGTGGCGGCAGGCTATGCCCGCAGCGCAAATATGAACGAGGTCCAGCACGAAGGCTTTGGCCCGATGGAGATGACCGTCGGCGATGGCATGCGGGCTTCGGCAGCAAGGGTCTATCTGCGGCCCGCATTGCAGAACCCCAAGGTTCGGCTGATCACCGGGGCCATGGTCAACCGCATCCTGTTCGAGGGCAAGACCGCCGTGGGCGTCGCATATCTGCACCAGGGCCAACCCCTTGTCGCCAAGGCCCGGCGCGAGGTGATCCTGAGTGCCGGGTCCATCATGTCGCCAGTGATCCTGAAACGCTCGGGCATTGGTCCTGCGCAGGAACTGACAGACCACGGCATCCCTGTCCTGCAGGCAAGCCCGGGGGTCGGTGAGAACCTCATGGA
>JBARVM010000022.1:0-4372 GCA_049646265.1 Paracoccaceae bacterium | reverse complement strand
CGACCATGCCGCGCAGAACGTCGGCCTGCATGTGGTCGGCAAGACCGCAATTGGCAAAGGCCTGCAGAACGCGCGGATCGGTGTTGCCCGGGCCAGGTCCGGCGGCCAGAGTCTCGGGAATCTCCAGCGGTTCAAATACGGTCATGTCGTTCATGCGTTCGTTTCCTTCGCCAATTCCGTGTCTCAGGCCCATTCGCGTTTGCCGGATCGGGCATACCGCGCAACAAAATTGCCTATGAGGCCTGCATAAACGTTTGCTAATTGCGCACAACATGCGTTATTCCTGCTTTTGGGTAACCAAATAGGTTGTTTTTTTCCCACCCTTTTAGGTTGGAATACTGGAGTATACCGAAAAATTACCTACCCATTTGTACTGTTTTTTAGGAAAGCCCTGCTAATGCAACGACTTAGCGACAAACAGGCGGCGATCGATATATCTCTGGCGGACGGTAATCCGCTGGTTTTGTCGGCCATGTCGGAACTTTTTGATCACGATCACCGATTCTCGCTGGTGGCCACATCATCGACCGCCGAAGGGTTTTTGGGGGCCGTGATGCGCGTGCCGGTGGCGGTGGCGGTGATTGACTGGAACCTTCCAGCCCTTGGCGGCCAGAAGCTGATCGAGATCCTGCGCGATCAGGTCGGCGCGCCGAAACTGGTCGTTTACGGCGACGAACAGCGTGGAGAGATTGCCCGCCTGGCGATGCTGGCGGGCGCGGCGGGCTTTGTCGGTCGCAGCGTTCCGGTTGAAAAACTGCTCGACACCTGTCTCGCGGTGGCTGCCGGGCAGATGGTCTTTCCCTTCCTCGATGTGCGCGAACTGCAGTCCGATCCGACATCGCAGTTGACCCGCCGCGAAAAGGCGCTGCTCGAGGCGCTGGCGCGCGGGCTGACCAACAAGGACCTGGCCCGGGATTTCGACATTTCGGCGAACACGGTAAAGTTTCACCTGTCCAATCTTTACGAAAAACTCTCGGTGCGCAGCCGGGCACAAGCCATCGCATTCTACTACTCTTCCCGCTTGCCACAGGACCCCGTGACACGCGGCTGAGGTAGCTTTTCGGAAGTTTCCCTGCGCCAATCCGTCGCGCAATATTATTGCTTGACATGCGGATTTTCTTATCGCCTTTTCTGGCGCCCATCGAACAACCCCAGCCCCAAAGGATTCGCACCATGAGTTTTCACGTCATCGAACAGGCCCCTGCCCGCCTGAATCGCAGCGAACTTGCCGTTCCAGGAAGCGCCCCGCAAATGTTTGAAAAAGCAGCGGAATCTGACGCTGATGTTATCTTCCTCGACCTCGAGGATGCGGTGGCACCGGACGACAAGGCGCAGGCGCGCAAGAACATCATCAAGGCCCTGAATGAGATCGACTGGGGCAAGAAATCCATGTCCGTCCGCATCAACGGTCTGGACACGCATTACATGTATCGCGACGTGGTGGACGTGGTTGAGCAGGCCGGCGAGCGTCTTGACCTGATCATGATCCCCAAGGTCGGGACCGCCGCAGACGTTTATGCCGTCGACATGATGGTGACCCAGATAGAGGATGCGAAAGGCTACAAAAAGCGCATCGGTTTCGAACATATCATCGAAACCGCGCTCGGCATGCAGAATGTCTCGGAAATCGCCGCTGCGTCGAAGCGGAATGAAAGCCTGCATTTCGGCGTGGCCGACTATGCCGCCTCTACCCGGGCGCGTACCACGATCATTGGCGGCGTGAACCCCGACTATTCGGTCCTGACCGACCCGCTGGAGGATGGTAGCCGTGCCGTTCACTGGGGTGACATGTGGCATTATGCGCTGGCCCGCATGGTCGTCGCGGCCCGCGCCAATGGTCTGCGTCCGGTTGATGGGCCCTTTGGCGACTTCTCCGACAGCGATGGTTATCTGGCTGCTGCCCGCCGCGCCGCGGTTCTTGGCTGCGAAGGCAAGTGGGCGATCCACCCGAGCCAGATTGCGCTTGCCAACGAGGTGATGAGCCCGTCGGAAAAGGAAGTCACCCGCGCCAACCGTATTCTCGAAGCCATGGCCGAGGCCGCCGCGGCCGGCAAGGGCGCGGTTTCGCTGGACGGTCGCCTTATTGACTATGCCTCCATCCGTCAGGCAGAAGTGCTGGTGCAAAAGGCCCGCCAAATCGCCGGAGTGTAACCAATGACTGACCTGCGCGCAGAAGCAAGGCGCCTGTTTGACGCCGCCGTCAAGGCGGCTGATCCCCGGCTGGCCCTGCGCGCAGGATTTGCTGAAAATCCGCCGCCGCGCGCTGTCAACAACGGATCATATATTGTTGTTTCTGTTGGAAAAGCTGCCATTCCAATGGCGGAAGAAGCCCTGGCGTTTCTGGCAGAGATCGACGCCAGCCGTCCGGTCGAGGCGATTGTTGTTACCAACTATGAAAATGCCCGCGATCTGCCGGGCGCCCGGACCTTTGCCAGCGGCCATCCGGTGCCGGACGAAAATGGTTTGCGCGCCGGTCAGGCGGTCATGGCGCTTTTGGACCGTGCAGGTGCGGATGACAGCGTCATCGCGCTGATTTCCGGCGGTGGTTCGGCGCTCTTGCCGAGCCCGGTCGAAGGGGTCAGCCTCGCGGACAAGGCAGCGGTCAACCGGCTGTTGCTGGCGCATGGGTTCGAAATCTCCGAAATCAACCTGATCCGCCAACAGCTGTCGCAACTGAAGGGCGGCGGCATGTTGCGCCATGCGGCCCCCGCAAGGGTCAGCGCCTATATCTTGTCCGACGTCATTGGCGACGATCTGCGCGCCATCGCCTCTGGCCCGACCGTCGCGCCGATCGGCACCGCGGCAGATGCGGTCAGGCTGTTGCAGGGCAAGGGGATCTGGGAGGATTTGCCCAGCTCTGTCCGCCGCCATCTGACCCGCGAAGTCGCAGCGCAGCCCCCCTTGCCGGCGGCGCGCAACCTGTTGGTCGGCAGCAACAGGAAATCGATAGAAGCCATTGTAAAAAATAGTATTTTCAAGGATACGCAGGTCGGGTCAGATCATCTGACTGGCGATGTGGCGGAGGCTTGCGAGCTTATCCTTGAAAAGGCCGCCGCTGCTGCCACTTCAGCCGCAAGTAACCGGCCTCTTTGCCTGGTCTTTGACGGCGAGACGACCGTGACGCTGCGCGGCACTGGCCTTGGCGGGCGCAATCAGGAACTTGCCCTGCGCATGGCCCTTGCCGCCCCAGGCCGACTTGACCGCCCCTTTACCTTCCTCTCCGGTGGCACCGACGGGCGCGACGGGCCGACTGAGGCGGCGGGCGGGCTGGTTGACAATGGCTCTGCGGCACGCATGCGCGCAACTGGTGTCGATCCAGAGGCGCTTTTGGCCAATAACGACAGTAATGCAGCCCTTGCAGCCTCCGGTGATCTGCTGACCTGCGGCGCCACAGGCACCAATGTCGCTGATGTACAGATCCTGCTTCTGGGCGCCAAGGCCTGACGGACAGGTGGCTTGAACAGCCAACCACTTGCCGATAGTTTTGTATTGTATGAAAGTGGAAACAAGATAAATGGCCGACGCTGCCGAGACGGAACGCAAGGTTCCCACGCACGAGATTACCTATTTTCAGTTGCGCGACATGATCTTGTGCGGCGGTCTTGCCCCAGGACAAGCGGTAACCATTCAAGGGCTGGTCAAGGAACTCAAGGCGGGCATGACCCCGGTGAGAGAAGCCTTGCGGCGGTTGATTTCCGAGGGCGCCCTGCAGCTTCATGGCAATCGGCGGGTGTCGGTCCCAAACCTGACACCGGCACTGCTTGACCAGATCGGTTTTGCCCGCCTGACAATAGAGCCGAAGATCGCCGAGCTTGCGGCGCCGCGGTTGAGCGGCCCGATGATCGACCAGATCGAAGCGATTGACGCCGATATCAACAAGGCCATTACAGAAGCGGATATACCGGGTTACCTGACCGGCAATCACCGGTTCCATTTTGCACTTTATGAGGCGGCAGGCAGCCCGGTTCTGACCGATATCGCCCAGTCGCTCTGGCTGCGTTTTGGCCCCTCCTTGCGGGTGGTCGCGGCGCGCCATTATGCCAACCACCTGCCGGACCGGCACGCCGACGCGTTGGCGGCGATGCGTTCTGGCGACGGGCGCGCGCTTGCCCGCGCGGTCGAAGCCGACATTTCCCAAGGTATCGACCTTGTAGGTCAGGCGTTGCAGGCTGGCGAAGTCTGAACCTAAGAATTTGATCAAAAAATATTGACAAGCGCCGCGGCCACTCTATTCTGGTGGCAAGGGCATAAGACAGTTGGAACTGCAACGGCCGGGCGGCACTCAACTGGCCGGCACCCCAACCTGACTGTCGGACTACTGCCGAAATAGCGCGAGCGAGGAAAAAATGAACGCCATCACCAACCACATGTC
>JBARVM010000021.1:0-1658 GCA_049646265.1 Paracoccaceae bacterium | reverse complement strand
GGCCCCGGCATCCCGGCGGCAGAGCGTGAAAATGTCCTGCGCCGCCTTTATCGGCTGGAACAGAGCCGCACTACACCCGGCAATGGGCTTGGCCTCGCGCTCGTCGCCGCAACGACGGGGCTGCATGGCGCGGATATTTCGCTGCATGACAACCAACCGGGCCTGATTGTCCGCCTGTCCTTTCTGGCCGGTGCGGCGGGGATGGCAAAACCATAACTCAGGCTCCTCAGGTTACAAAACCGTATAGGTTATGAGAGCCACGGGGCAGGTTGACCTGCCATCTGACAGGTCAGACATCGCAGTTCCAACCCTGAAAAGGCCCGCCATGCCCCTTGCCAATCCAGTCAGAAAGCACAGTTTCGCCACCCGCCTTGCCCATATCGGGCTGGCGCTTGCCGTCCTCACCCAACTCGGCTCCAGCCTGCTGATGGAACCGGCCGAGGATGGTCATGCCGGCAATATCTTCTTTGGTCTTCATGAATATGGGGGCCTTGCCGCGTTTGTCTTTGTCCTCGGCTTCTGGATGGCCGCCACCTTTCGCCAACGCGGCACCGAACGGGGGCTGCTGCTGCCTTGGCTGTCAGCGGCCCGGCGGGCAGAGGTCTGGTCCGATGCCAAGGCGCAACTCCTGTCCCTCAGCCATCTGCAGAAACCGGCCTATGACGCACATTCGCCGCTCGCCTCGGCGGTGCATGGGCTTGGCCTTTTGCTGATGACGGCAATGGCGCTGTCGGGAACGATCTACTACTTCATCAATACGGGCGATCCGGATGCGGGCGGGTTGGTCGGCCTGGTAATGCTGATCCATGGCGGCCTTGCCAATCTGGTCTGGGCCTATCTGATCGGCCATGGCGCGCTGGCGCTGGTGCGCCATTTTACCCGCGACCTGCCGCTTGGCGAAATGTGGTCGCTCAGACGTGACAGCGCCGCCGGTGAATGAGGCGGCGGTGCCGGGTTCAGACCCGGCGCAGGAACCGCCGGGCGGTGACGGCAGAACAAAGCCCAAGCAGCGCCGCACTGCACAAGGCCACCCCGTAACTACCGCTCGCATCAAAAAGCCGCCCGGCAAGCCACGGGGCCGCAAGACCCGCAAGGCCCCAGGCGGTAAAGACACGCCCATAGACGCGCGGACCGCTTTCGCCGGGAAAGAATGTGGCGATTGCCACCGGATAGGCGGCTATCGTCCCGCCATAGGCAAAGCCCACCAGACCAAGACCCAATAGGGTCAGGCCCGGCACAAAAACCAACAGCAGCAAGGCGGCAGCGCCGAGGAGCGGCAGCAGGATCAGCATGCGCCGCTGCGGGTCCCGATCAGACAGCACACCGGCCAAGAGGCTGCCAACAAGGTTGCAGATGGCAATGACCGCTATGGCTTTCCAGCCCGAAAGGCCTGCAGCAACCGCAATCCCGGCGGCATGTCCGATGGCCATCAGCCCGGCAAAGACCCCGCTGCCATAGGCCAGCCAGATCGCCACGAACCCCGGCCCTGATCCGCCCGGCGTGGCAGGCTCGGCCCCTATGGCGGCAAAGACGGCACCGCTCCGCGCCACCAACAGCGCCGCCCCGAGCCCCACCAGAAAGACCGCCGCCGCCAGTGCCGCCATCGCCGCCGCAAACCCGCCCACCGCCAGCAAATGCGCGAAACCGTAAGGCGCCAG
>JBARVM010000020.1:0-3140 GCA_049646265.1 Paracoccaceae bacterium | reverse complement strand
CCCCTACCCCACAACTCTCGGTCGCCCCGCCTCGTCGATCGCCACGAAGGTGAACACCGCCTCGGTCACCTTCTCGCGCGCGCCGTGGCGGTCGCGCAGGACCCAGGCCTCGATCTCCAGCGCCATGGATGTGCGGCCGATCCGGGTGATCTTCACATAGATGCACAGCACGTCGCCAACCTTGACCGGCCGGATGAACTTCATCGCATCGACCGCGACAGTGGCGACGCGGCCCCTTGCCCGCGCCCCCGCGACGATCCCGGCGGCGATGTCCATCTGGCTCAGCACCCAGCCGCCGAAGATATCGCCGTTGACGTTCACGTCGCGCGGCATGGCCAGCGTGCGCAGTGTCAATTCGCCATCCGGCGCCTCTTGCGGCATGTCCATCCCTCCCCTGATCGAGCTTCTGGCCAGACTACCCCCCGCCGCGGCCACCGCAAGCCTTGTCGGCGCCCCTCAAGGCGGCTTTTGGCCGGTGACCTTGATCCTGCTCAACGACAACCCATCTCAGGACTGTCACAATCACAAGGTTCGCATGTACGGAGGATATCCCATGACGAGACATGAGGCTGAAACCGGGCCCGACGCCCCGAAAAAACGCAGCTGGAGCGAAGAGATCGAGGTGGCGGGAGAGGAGCTTGTCGCGCGGGTCAAGGAACTGGCCGCCGATGCGCAGGTAAAGCGCATCCGCATTACCGAGCCTGACGGCGATCTGGTGCTGGAGGTGCCCTTGACCATCGGCGCGATTGCCGGGGGCGCCGTGGTGCTTGCCGCGCCGCTTCTGGCGGTGATCGGCGCCCTGGCCGCCTTTGTCACCAAGGTGAAGATAGAGGTGATCCGCGACGACAAGCCGGGCGGCCCGGCGGCTTGAGTTGTGAAAAAACGGGGCCCCGTGGGCCCCGTTCTGGTCAGATAGCGGCCCCCTTACTCGGCGGCGATGGCCGGGGAACCTGTCTCTTTCTTGACTTCGAACTCCTCGTGGTAGGACCGTTCGACATTCACATTCCAGACATCGTTCTTTTCACCAAGGATATTGCGCGCGGCATACATGGCCGACAGCATGGAATGGTCCTGGTTATTGTAGCGATGCAGCCCGTTACGGCCCACGGTCTGGAAATTCTCCAACCCGCCAAGCCAGGCCTCCAGCACGTCCAGCGCCTCGCGATAGTCGCCGTCATAGACCGGATAGGCCTTGGGCTGGCGGATGATCGCCGCGCCGATGACATGTTTCTGCTTGGCAAGACCAAGGGTTTCCAGCTCCCTGCCGGCCAGATCGCGCAGATCCTCGTCGCTCATTTCCCACAGGCCGTCACCTTCCTGGCAGAAATATTCCATGCCGATCGAGGCGGTATTCTGATCCGGCAGCATTTCCTTTGACCAGGCGCGGAAATTCTGGATCCGCCCGACAATGACCTTTGGCGAATGGATGTAGATCCAGTTGTCCTTGAACGGGTCGGCGTGATCCAGAACCAGCGTCACGATCAGAAAGTCGCGGTAGCGCAGCTTGTCGGCCGCAGCGATCACCTCTGGCGGCGGCGGCGGGTCGAACGCATGGATCAGATCGCGCAGCGCCATCGTATTGATGAAATGATCGCCCTCGATCCGTTCATCGACCGGGGCGGCCCCGTCCTTGCTCCAGTGTTTCACATCGACCGAGGTGACACGATTACCCTCGCGGTTCACCCGCACCACCGGCGCGCGCATCTCGACCTTGCCGCCCTGCTCATTGACGATATCGCGGGTCTTTTCCCACATCATGCCGGGGCCAAGACGCGGATACTGGAATTCCTCGATCAGGCTGGTCGTGTCATTGGCGCCCGAAATCGCATTCCAGACCGCCTTGAAAAGCGACAGGTTCTTGATCCGCTGCGCCGCCCAGTCCGCACGGATGTCGCGCGGATCGATTCCCCAGACCTTCTGGGTATAGCTGCGGAAGAAATGCATGTAGAGCCGGCCGCCAAAGCGGTTGATCACCCATTCCTCAAAGCTTTCTTCCTTGCGATAGGGGCGCACCTGCCACTTGAAATAGCTCAACATGATCCGCGCACTCTCAAAGGCGCCGATATTGCCAAGCGCATTGAAGATCTTCAGCGGGTAGTCAAAGAATTTCTCGCGGTAGTAGATGCGCGACAGGCGCGGCACCGTGATGAAATCGTCTTTCAGTACCTCATGCCACATCTTCTCCACTTCCTTCACCTTGGTGAAGAAACGGTGGCCGCCGATGTCGAAACGATAGCCGTTGTTGGTCTCGGTACGGGAGATACCGCCAACCATGTCGGAAGCTTCCAAAACAATGGGACGATGGCGTTTGCTGCGCTTTTGCAACTCGTAAGCCGCAGTCAGCCCGGCAGGCCCCCCGCCAATGACGACGACTGGACTTAACATATCATGCTCCATGCTGCCTTCCACCACTTCGAAAATTCCTAAATCAAATGTCCAAGGGCACGCAGCCCATCGGTCTTTACATCTTACACCTAGACCCGAGGCCAAAGAACACCGACAGAGGCCTTTCGGGGAACTACCCCCAAGAAATTCACCAATCCGAGCCGATTTCACCCACAATCTTCAAATTAGATACCGTCTACTCTACAATTCCCACCCAGATCGAACAACTTGGGGTGGTTTTGGAAACCCGCTTTCCTATCGATTCGGGCGGGTTCAGATCTTCACCAGCGGCGCCGCTTGCGACCCGTCAAAGACGTTGCGCGTATCAAGGATCAACCGCGCCACGCGCCCGACCAGCGCATAATCCACATTTGAATGATCCGTGGTCAGAACCACCGCATCATAACGCGCCACACGCTCCTCGCTCAGCTCTGCCGATTTGCGCCCGGCCAGATCCGGATGATCGCGCGTCACCGGCATGACCGGGAAATAGGGATCGTGATAGTCGACCTTGGCCCCCATCTGTTCCAGACGATGCAACATCGCCAGCGCCGGGCTTTCCCGCGTGTCCTCGATATTGCGCTTGTAAGAGACACCAAGGATCAGCACCCGCGCATCCTTGACCGGCTTGCCCCCATGTTTGGCAAGCTCGACCGCAACGCGCCCGGCCAGCATGTCGGGGGCATTGTCATTATTGGTCCGCGCCAGATCGATGATCGGCGTGGCCGAGCCGACGTCACGGGCGCGCCAGCTCA
>JBARVM010000019.1:0-2459 GCA_049646265.1 Paracoccaceae bacterium | reverse complement strand
ACGATATCCTGCTGCGCACCGTGATGATGGCGGCCAGCGTGACGGTGGCGGCGGCGGTTCTGGCCTTTCCGGTATCCTTCTATGCGGCCCGCTATGCGCGCGGGCGCTGGAAGGCGGTCTTTTACCTTGGTGTGATGTTGCCGCTCTGGTCCTCTTATCTGGTCAAGGTCTATGCTTGGAAACTGATCCTGGCCAAGGAAGGGATCATTACTTGGGCGGCCGACAGTATCGGCGCGGGCAATCTCTTGCAGGCGGTCCTGTCGGTCCCGGTCATTGGCGGCAATTCCCTCTCTACCTCTTATCTCGGCACGTTCGTGGTCTTTGTCTATGTCTGGCTGCCCTTCATGATCCTGCCGATGCAGGCGTCGCTTGAGCGGGTGCCGACAACCATGTTGGAGGCATCGGCCGATCTGGGGGCGGGCGGGTTGCGCACGCTTTGGTCGGTGATCCTGCCCCTTGCCATGCCGGGTATCGTTGCGGGGTCGATCTTTACCTTTTCGCTGACACTCGGCGACTACATCATTCCGCAAATCATCGGCAATTCCGCCAGTTTCATCGGCATGGCGGTCTATCAGCTGCAGGGCACTGCAGGAAATATTCCCCTGGCGGCGGCCTTTGCCGTCATTCCCATCCTTGTGATGCTGGTCTATCTGGCGCTGGCGCGTCGTCTGGGGGCCCTTGATGCGCTCTGAGAAAGCCCCCTTTGCCTTGAAGATCGGCGCGCTTGCAGGTCTTTTGTTCCTGCATCTGCCGATCCTTCTGATTTTTCTTTATGCCTTCACCACCGAGGAAAAGAGCTATCAGTTCCCGCCGCCGGGCCTGACGACCAAATGGTTCGCCGTGGCCTGGAACCGACCCGACATCTGGCCGCCCTTGTGGCTGTCACTGAAGGTGGCGGCGATCTCGTCCGGTATGGCGATCGTGCTTGGCACGCTGTGCGCGGCCGCCATGTCGCGGGCGCGGTTCTTCGGGCGCGATCACATCTCGCTACTGGTGATCCTGCCGATCGCCTTGCCGGGGATCATAACCGGCATGTCGCTGCGCTCTGCCTTCTCGATGGCCGAAATACCCTTTTCGACGCTGACCATCGTGCTTGGCCATGCCACTTTTTGTATCGTCATTGTCTATAACAATGCCGTGGCGCGGTTCCGGCGCCTGGGCGGCGCGATGCTGGAGGCCTCCAGCGATCTTGGCGCCAACGCCTTTCAGACTTTTTTCCATATCATCTTGCCCAATCTTGGCACGGCACTTCTGGCCGGGGCGATGCTGGCCTTTGCCCTTTCCTTTGACGAGGTGATCGTGACGACCTTCACGGCGGGGCAGCAAAAGACCCTGCCGATCTGGATGCTGGACGAACTTGTCCGTCCCCGACAACGGCCTGTCACCAATGTGGTGGCGATTGTGGTCTTTGGGGCGACGTTCCTGCCGATCCTCCTGGCCTATTACCTGACGGGCGGTGCCGAAGAAACCGCCGGTGGTGGCAAATGAAAGGACCAACGCCATGACACTCCATATCGATTCCGATCTGCTTATCGGGGCCCGGCTGGAACCGGGCGAAGAGACGGCTGAAAAGGTACTGAACCCGCGGACCGGCACCCTGATCCTTGCTGTGCCAGAGGCGTCGAACGATCAGGTTGACCGGGCGGTCGCGGCGGCCCGCAAGGGTTTTGAGGGCTGGTCGCGCGCCACGCCCGGCGAACGTTCTGCGGCCCTGTTGCGCATCGCCGAGCGGATAGAGGCGGACGCTGCAGGTTATGCCGCGCTGGAGGCGTTGAACTGCGGCAAGCCGATCAATGCCGCGCTGAATGACGAAATTCCGGCGGTGGTTGATTGTTTTCGCTTCTTTGCCGGTGCGGTGCGCTGCACGCATGGGGCGCTGGCGGGTGAGTATCTGGAGGGCTTCACCTCGATGATCCGCCGCGATCCGGTTGGGGTCGTCGCCTCTATCGCGCCCTGGAATTACCCGTTGATGATGATGGCCTGGAAACTGGCCCCGGCCATCGGGGCGGGCAATACGGTTGTCTTCAAACCTTCGGAACAGACGCCGCTGTCGGCCCTGAAACTCGCACGGGTTCTGGCAGAGATTTTGCCCGAAGGGGTGGTGAACATCCTGCCGGGGCGCGGCGAGACGGTGGGCAGCTACCTGATCAACCATCCCGGCGTCGACATGATTTCGCTGACAGGCGACGTGGCCACGGGCAAGAAGATGCTGCAGGCCGCATCCAAATCGGTCAAGCGTACCCATCTGGAATTGGGCGGCAAGGCGCCGGTGGTGGTCTTTGACGACGCGGACATAGGCGCGGTGGTCGAGGGGATCCGCGCCTTTGGCTACTACAATGCCGGGCAGGATTGTACAGCTGCCTGCCGGATATATGCGGGCAGCAAGATCTATGACAATCTGGTGGCGGATCTTTCGGCGGCTGTAGCAACGATCCAGCTTGGCAATGAGGATGATGCGA
>JBARVM010000018.1:0-3358 GCA_049646265.1 Paracoccaceae bacterium | reverse complement strand
GACGGTCACCGACATGTTGCCCGCTTCTGTTATGGGGATGTGGCGCTCGTCCGGATGGCTCGCGCCGACTGGGAACCGGCAACCGGGACCGCTAGGGCCGGCAGCCATCCCGCATCGACAGGTGTGTCAAAACACCTACCACTCATCGCGGGACTGTTGCGCCGTTCGCCGTCGAACAGCATGATGGGTTCAGAAATTGTTAGGACTCGCGGCATTCTGTACAAAGGTCGGTGCAACGGCCTTTTCGAGACCTCAGGCCGCCTGTACCGGGCGGATCTTGGGTGCGGCTTCCAGGACAAGGGCGTTCAACCCGGCGCCACCAGCAGCAATATGGTCAAAAAGCTGCTTGCGCATTCTTGGTTCCCAGAAGTCGCTGATATGGGCGGCACATCCCTCGACACCTTCGGCGCGGGGCTTGGATTCAAAGAAGGTGGCGATCTGGTTAGCCATGCGGATCATCTTTTCAGGCGACATCGGCGGTTTTGCCTCCGGTAAAACGTTCAGGGTGGGTGAATAGCTCGAAATCGGCGCCGCGAAGTACGGCGACAAGGGTAATGCCAGCGCTTTCAGCCTGCTCTATCGCAAGGGCGGTCGGGGCAGAGGCCGCCATCAGCACCCCGGCGCTGATCATCGCGGCCTTTTGCACCATATCGACCGAAACGCGGCTGGTAATGACCAGAGCCCCGCCCGAGGCATCCAGCCCCTGCGCGGCCATGGCACCGGCCAGCTTGTCGAGCGCATTATGGCGGCCCACATCTTCCCGCGCCAGAATGACGCCCTGCCCCGGCAGGTAATAACCTGCAGCGTGCGCCGCGCGGGTAGTGGCGTTCAGGGCCTGCAGGCGCGCCAGCCCAGCCATCGCCGCTTCAGCGTCGGCCGGGGTCAGATGTTGGTCCGCAGCGGGCAGGACCGGCAGCGGGCGCATCGCCTCTGTCAGGCTGTCGATGCCGCATAGCCCGCATCCGACTGGCCCAACCTGCGCGCGGCGGCGTTCTTGAAAACGGGCCTCTGCCTCTGGCGCCAACCAGATGCGAACCTCAAGACCTTGATCCTGCGCGACTATTTCAATATCTCTTATTTCAGAAATATCTGAAATCATGCCCTCAGTCAGCGAAAAACCCCTGCCAAAATCAATCAGGTCGGCGGGGGAGGCCATCATGACGGCCTGCGTGGTGCCATTGAACACCAGTGCCACAGGCACTTCGGTCGGCACCATGCGTGTCCCGCTTTCCCAGCGCCCCGCCCGATAGGCGAGGCGCGATTGTGGGCGGTGACTTTCCATCACTCGGCGGCAGGCAGGATGCGGCGCGCCATCTCGGCCTGCGCATTATATTCTTCCTGCCAGTCAGACGGCCCATTCGACGGGCTGACCTGCACGGCTGTCACCTTGTATTCCGGGCAATTGGTGGCCCAATCCGAGAAGTCGGTGGTGACAACGTTGGCCTGTGTCGTCGGGTGGTGAAAGGTCGTGTAGACGACGCCGGGCGACACGCGATCGGTGATGACCGCGCGCAGGGTCGTTTCCCCCGAGCGCGAGGCCAGGCGGACCCAGTGGCCCTCGACGATGCCGCGCACCTCGGCATCATGGGGGTGGATCTCCAGCACATCTTCATTGTGCCAGACCTGGTTTTCCGTCCGCCGCGTCTGGGCGCCGACGTTATACTGGCTGAGAATGCGCCCGGTGGTCAGCAAAAGCGGGAAGCGCGGGCCGGTCTTTTCGTCAGTCGCCACATATTCGGTGCGGATGAACTTGCCCTTGCCGCGCACGAAACCGTCGATATGCATCAAAGGCGTACCTTCGGGTGCCGCATCATTGCAGGGCCACTGAACCGAACCCATGGTTTCCAGATATTCGTAGGATACCTTGGCAAAGGACGGGGTCGTGGCAGAGATTTCGTCCATGATCTGGCTCGGGTGGGTATAGGTCCAGCCTGCGCCCATGGCATTGGCCAGCATCTGGGTGATTTCCCAGTCCGCATAGCCGTTCTTGGGCGCCATGACCTTGCGCACGCGGTTAATGCGGCGTTCAGCATTGGTAAAGGTGCCGTCCTTTTCCAGAAAGCTCGACCCGGGCAGAAACACATGGGCGTAGTTCGCGGTCTCATTCAGGAACAGGTCATGAACGATCACGCATTCCATGGCGGCAAGGCCTGCCGCGACATGGTGCGTGTCAGGGTCGGACTGCAGGATATCTTCGCCCTGGCAATAAAGACCCTTAAAGGTGCCCTCGACAGCCGCATCGAGCATATTGGGGATACGCAGACCAGGTTCGGAGGAGATTTCGACACCCCAGAGCTTTTCGAAAATGTCGCGCACCGCTTCGTTCTTCACATGGCGGTAGCCCGGCAGTTCATGCGGGAAGGACCCCATGTCGCAAGAGCCCTGCACATTGTTCTGACCGCGCAGCGGGTTCACCCCCACACCGGGGCGGCCGATATTGCCGGTCAGCATGGCAAGGTTGGCGATACCGATAACCGTGGTCGAACCCTGGCTATGTTCGGTCACACCGAGCCCGTAATAAATTGCGCCATTGCCACCGCGGGCAAAAAGCCGAGCGGCCTTGCGCAGTTCCTCCGCCGGAACGCCGGTCAGCAGTTCGGTGGCCTCTGGGCTGTGGTTCGGGGCCGAAACAAACTCGGCATAGTCCTGAAACTCATCCCAGTCACAACGGTCACGGATAAAGGCCTCGTCCATCAGCCCTTCGGTCACGATCACATGGGCCAGAGAGGTGACGACAGCCACGTTGGTTCCCGGGCGCAGCGGCAGGTGGTGGTCAGCCTTGATATGGGCCGATTTCACCAGATCGATGCGGCGCGGGTCGATAACGATCAGCTTGGCGCCCTTGCGCAGGCGCTTTTTCAGACGGCTGGCAAAGACCGGATGGCCCTCTGTCGGGTTGGCGCCGATGACTATCACCACATCGGTATGTTCGACAGAATCGAAATCCTGCGTACCGGCAGAGGTGCCGAAGGTCTGGCCAAGCCCGTAGCCGGTGGGCGAATGGCAGACACGGGCGCAGGTATCGGTATTGTTATTGCCGAAAACCGCGCGGGTCAGCTTTTGCACCAGATAGGTCTCTTCATTGGTGCAGCGGCTGGAGGTGATGACGCCGACCGAGTCACGGCCGTATTTCTGCTGGATGCCCTTCATCCGCGCTGCGGCAAAGCTGAAAGCCTCGTCCCAGCTGACTTCGCGCCAGGGGTCCGACACATTTTCACGGATCATCGGGTTGAGGATCCGGTCCTTGTGGCTGGCATAGCCATAGGCAAAGCGCCCCTTGACGCAAGAATGGCCGCGATTTGCCTTGCCGTTCTTGTAAGGCACCATCCGCACCAGCTCGTCGCCACGCATTTCGGCC
>JBARVM010000017.1:0-9940 GCA_049646265.1 Paracoccaceae bacterium | reverse complement strand
CAGATAAAGCAACGCGGGTGGGCAGGGTTTGTAGACCGAATCCAGCCGGTCCTTGCGTTTCAAGGCCTCCGTGCGCGTGTCATACTGATCCTCGATCCCTTCCCAGCGGGATAGCCGCGCGGCGGTGATATGGTCGTCCAGCATGACGGCAGCATCAGGCAGATAATCAAACAAACTGTCGAGGCGTTCGTGAAAGAAGGGCAACCAATGTTCCATGCCCGCATGTTTGCGCCCCGCGCTTACCGCCTCATAGAGCGGATCGTCGGTACCGGCCGCGCCAAACTCGATCCGGTAATTCTGCCGGAAACGCATGATCGCGGCCTCGTCAAGGATCACTTCGGACACTGGCGCCAATTCGATGGATTTCAGCGCACCAAGGCTGCGCTGGCTGGCCGGATCAAACCGCCGTGCCCCATCCAGCACATCGCCGAACATATCAAGCCGGATCGGCCCGCTTTGCCCGGGCGAGAAGATATCGACAATGCCGCCGCGCAGGGCGAAATCGCCCGGCTCTGTCACGGTCGAGCTTTGTGAAAAGCCCATGCGCACCAGATAGGCGCGCAGTGCCGCCTCATCCAGCCGCTGACCGACTGTTGCGGTAAAGCTGGCAGCGCCGACAACCTCCCGCGCCGGAACCTTTTGGGTGGCGGCATTCAGCGTGGTCAACAGGATGAACGGCCCCGGCAACCCTTTGGCCAACGTCGCCAGCACCGCCATGCGCGCAGCCGAAATGTCGGCATTGGGCGAAACCCGGTCATAGGGCAGACAGTCCCAGGCCGGGAAATGCAGGATTGGCACCTCGGGCGCAAAAAAGGCCAGGGCGGCGCGCATCGCCTCCAACCTTCGATCATCGCGGGCGATATGGACCACCGGCTTGCCGCGTGCCAGCTCGCGCGCAAGCAGCCGGGCGTCAAAGCCCTCAGGCGCGCCTGAAACAGTAATTAGGCCCTTGTCAGTCATTCGCCCTGACCTAGAGAGATTGGCAGCGCTGTCAAGCCACGCGCCGCCCTATCCGATTGGCGAAACATTGAAAAGCTGCAACATCCCCCAAAGGGCTGTGACGGCGATGGCAATCATCCCGATCAGCTGCACCATGATCCGATGCCGCGACAGATCCCGCATGAGCATGGCGCCCTGACTGTCGGTAGCGCGGATCCGGCGGGCAGCCCTGACCGACAAGAGCCCGACAAACGTCAGCGGCAGGGCCAGAAGAAAGACCGCCTGGCAAAGTTCCACCCCATAGAAAAACCCCAATATCGCAAGGACCGTCAAAAAGAAGGAACCAATACCGATGAGCATCATTCCAGCTTCTTCAGTAACATAGATAATGCGGTTTATGTTGGCGCGGGTAATATCCTGCAGATCCCTGATCTCCAACTCGCCCAAACGCCGGGCGCGCAGCACCATGTCATAAGGCACCCCCAACACCCAATGAGAGGCGGAAGACCAAGTGACCGCGACGGCGATCCAATACCACAGGCTGGAAAAGGATCGCATGTCGATCAATTCCAGGATCGTTCTCGTCAGATCCACACAACTCTCCGTCAGCCCCCGGCAGCGGCACCGGTTTGCGCGGACATTATCCGCAGCCTGCGGCGGTTTCCACCCTTGAGATGCCCTGCAATCCATGGCAGCGATTGAAAGACGGGCCGACATGGTGGAAAAGCAGGCCGGTAACTTTGTCGGGCCAGCCGAAAGGACGCGAAAATGAGCCAAAGCAGCATAGGCCCGATGGCCCAGCGATTTCGCCGGTTGCGCAGAACCGTCGCCCTGCGCGACATGGTGGCAGAAACCCATCTGCGCGCGAGCGATCTGATCTGGCCACTCTTCGTCACCGACGTGCCAGGGGCCGATTGCGATATCCCTTCCATGCCCGGTGTGCGGCGCCTGACCGTCGACGGTACTGTCCAAGCGGCAGAGGAGGCGGCGGCGCTAGGCATCCCTACCATCTGCCTTTTCCCCTATACTGACCCCGCCCTGCGCACCGAGGCCTGTGAAGAGGCATGGAACCCTGACAACCTGACCAACCGCGCCATCCGCGCCATCAAGAAGGCCGTGCCCGCTATCGCGATCATGACCGACGTGGCGCTCGACCCCTATAATGCTAACGGCCATGACGGGCTGGTCCGCGACGGCATCATCCTCAACGATGAAACGGTCGAGGCGCTGGTGCGCATGGCGCTGGTACAGGCAGAGGCCGGGGCGGATATTCTCGGCCCCTCCGACATGATGGATGGCCGGGTAGGTGCCATGCGCATGGCCCTCGAGGCGGCGGGGCACAAGGATGTGGCGATCCTGTCCTATGCGGCAAAATATGCCTCGGCCTTTTATGGGCCATTTCGCGATGCCGTTGGCGCCAGCGCGTCCCTGAAGGGCGACAAGAAAACCTATCAGATGAATCCCGCCAACCGGCTGGAGGCGCTGCGCCTCGTCGAACGCGATCTGGCAGAGGGCGCCGATATGGTCATGGTCAAGCCCGGGCTCGCCTATCTCGATATTGTTCGGGAGGTGAAGGATAGCTTTGGCGCGCCGACCTTTGCCTATCAGGTATCGGGTGAATATGCGATGCTGCGGGGGGCGATCAATCAGGGTTGGCTGCGTGAAGAGGTGATCCTTGAAAGCCTTCTGGCCTTCCGCCGGGCCGGTGCCGACGGGGTTCTGACCTATTTCGCCCCCGAAGTCGCGCGGTTGCTTGCCAACCGCTAGGCCTGTGGCGATTGAACGGGTGACAGAGCGCCGCTGATACACTATATTTCGCTGCGAACCGGCAGAAGCTTGCCGGAAAAACATAGATATAGGGGGTAAGCATGGGCAGGATGACCAGACGGGGATTGATCCTTTCGGGTGGGGCGGGGCTGACTTTGGCGGCCTGTGGCAATGGCATTGGCTCTTCCGGCGGATCGAAGATTGATGCAAGGGTCGATGCGACCCGCGATTATCTGCGCGCAAACTTTGCCGATGCCTCGGACAAGATGGCCACTGCCGCGGGCGTTTTGTATATGCCGCTGGTGACAGAGGCGGGGCTGATGTTCGGCGGCTCCTTCGGGCGAGGTGCTCTGCGGATCAACGATGTGACGGTGGATTACTATTCCGCCGCGCAGGCCAGCTGGGGCCTGCAAATCGGCGCCCAGCAATATGCGCATGTGCTGATGTTCATGACGCCGGAATCCCTGGCCGGTTTCCGCGCCAGCGAAGGTTGGACGGCCGGTGCCGATATGGAATATGCGACCCCCGAAGGCGGTAAAAGCGCCGGTGTCGATACGGCAACAACCACCGCCCCGGTCGTGGCCTATGTCTTTGGTCAGGCCGGGCTGATTGTCGGCGCGACGCTGAAGGGCACGAAATACACCCGCATCATTCCGTGAAGATCGGGGCCCAGCCCGGGCCCCGCTTTACCTAGTCCAATGCCCGCAGGCGGGCGATCAGGCTTGATGTATCCCAGCGCTTGCCGCCCAACTTCTGCACATCGCCATAGAACTGGTCGACCAGCGCCGTGACCGGCAGGGTCACACCAATTTCACGCGCCGTATCAAGGCAGATCCCCAGATCCTTGCGCATCCAGTCGACGGCAAAACCGTAGTCGAACTTGCCAGCCGCCATGGTCTTGTGGCGATTGACCATCTGCCAGCTGCCCGCCGCCCCTTGCGAAATCACCTCGACAAGATCTTCGATATTCAAGCCCGCCTTTTCGGCGAAATGCAGCCCTTCGGCGAGCCCCTGCACCAAACCTGCAATGCAGATCTGGTTGACCATCTTGGCCTTTTGCCCCGCCCCTGACGGTCCGAGATGGCGGCAGACGCGCGCATAGGCATCGATCACCGGCGCGGCGCGGGCATAATCATCTGCCTTGCCACCGCACATGACAGAGAGGATACCGCCCTCGGCCCCGGCCTGGCCGCCCGATACCGGCGCATCGACAAAGCCAGAGCCATTTTTCCATGCAATTTCAGAAAGTTCCTCGGTGACCTTCGCGGAAACAGTCGTATGATCCACAAAGACGGCCCCAGCCGCCAGCCCGGCAAAGGCGCCATTTGCGCCAAGGCAGACCGACCGCAGATCATCGTCATTGCCGACACAGGCCATGACAAATTCCGCGCCCGTCGCCGCCTCTTTTGCCGTTTTTGCCGCCCGCCCGCCATATTGTTCCTGCCACGAGGTCGCCTTGGCGCCGGTCCGGTTCCACACCGTCACCTCATGGCCCTTGGCCTGCAAATGCCCGGCCATGGGATAGCCCATGACGCCCAGACCAAGAAAGGCTACCTTCGCCATTGCCCATCACTCCGATTGCGGTTTCATCTCAACTGCCCTAGTTAACCGCCCGACGCCTGTCGTCAACCGTTCCGTCACTCAATCCGCAGAGAAACCGGGTTATTCATGGCATCGCTTTTTCGTTGGCTCCTGCGGCTGGTCGTCGTCTCGCTTCTGGCGATCGGGGTCATCTTGACCGGGGGCTATTATTTCGCCGCGCGGTCCTTGCCAGATTATAATGACCAGCGCGCCTTGGCCGGTCTGAACAAACCGGTGGAGATTGTGCGCGACACCGGCGACGTGCCACATATCTTCGGCCAGACCGACAGCGATATTTTCTTTGCGCTTGGCTATGTCCATGCGCAGGACCGGCTTTGGCAGATGGTCGTGGCGCGGCGCACCGTTCAGGGCCGCCTGTCAGAACTTTTTGGCCCCACGACGCTGCGCAGTGACGAGTTGATGCGCAGGCTTGACCTTTACGGTCTGGCGGTGCGGTCGGTGGCCGCGCAGGATGCAGAGACCACGGCAGCATTGCAGGCCTATGCCAAGGGGGTGAATGCCTGGATCTCGGTGGTGAATGAGGATGCCAAGGGCCGCGGCGGGCCGGAGTTCTTTTTCTTCCCCGGAGAGATCGCCTTTTGGCAACCGGCCGATTCGCTGGCACTCCTGAAACTTTTCGCCTTTCAGGAAACCGGACAGATGCAAAAGGAGGTGCTGCGCGCGCGCCTGTCGCTCTTGTCGCAGGACTGGCCCAAGGATCTGATGCCTGAGGTGCCGGGGCCTGGCATTGCTGCCCTTCCCCCCTATGCCGAACTTGCCCCCGGCCTGACCAATGCACAAAAATATGCGGCCCTTGCGCCGCAACCCTCGCTGACCCTTGGGGCGGCTCGTCCCGTTGACATGGCGGGCGCCTCCAACGCCTGGGCGGCGGCACCTGACCGGTCGGCAGCGGGTGCGGCACTTCTGGCCAATGATCCGCATCTGCCCTTTGCCGCCCCCGCACCCTTTTACCTCGCGCGGCTTGAACTGGCCTCTGGCGGGGTGATCGGCGCCAGCCTGCCGGGCATTCCCGCTATCGTCGCGGGTCGCAACAAGGATTTCGGCTGGGGAATCGCCGCCAGTTTCGCCGATGACCAGGATCTGTTTCTCGAGGAGTTGAACCCCGGCGATCCCGAACGTTTCCGCGTGGCCGAGGGGTGGAAACCCTTTACCACCCGCCGTTCCATCGTCGAGGTGGAGGGCGAGCAGCCAATCACCCTGACCCTGCGGTGGAGCGATAACGGCCCGATCCTGCCAAGCAGCCAGTATGATCTGCGCTCCATCCTGCCGCCGAACCATGTCATGGCGCTGGGCTGGACCGGGCTTGACCCTGTCGACAAGAGCATGACGGCGCTGCTGCATCTGATGCAGTCAAAGACCATGAGTGCTGCCATCGCAGCGGGCGCCGACCTGACTGCCCCGGCCCTTACCGTTACCATGGCGGAAAAGGACAATATCGGCATGGTCCTGATGGGCGCCCTGCCCGACCGGGCAACCGGCCACCAATCACAGGGCAAAATGCCCGCACCGGGCTGGATCGCCGACAATCAATGGCGCGGCCGCCAACCCTATCGCACCAACCCGCGTTTCATGCGGCCAGCGGGCGGGATCGTCGGCGCCACCAACAGCAAGCTGGTCGACAGCCCCTTTCCCAACCATGTCAGCTTTGACTGGGGCGACAGCCAGCGCATCCGCCGCTGGACCCGCCTGATGCAGGAGCGGGAGGTCCACACCCGGGAAAGCTTTATCGCCGCCCAGCTGGATACCAGCGCCACCGACGCCCGCACCATCCTGCCGCTGATCGGCAAGGACCTGTGGTTTACCGGCGAGGCCGCGCCAGCAGGCACGCCGGAAGAGTTGCGGCAAAAGGCCTTGGAGATGCTGGCCGCCTGGGACGGCAACATGAACGAACATCTGCCGGAGCCGCTGATCTATGCCGCCTGGGTCAGTGCGTTGCAAGTGCGCCTGATACGCGATGAGCTTGGTCCGCTGACGCCCGCTTTCAACCGGGCGGAACCTCTCTTCATCGAGCGGGTCTTTAGAGACATAGAGGGTGCCGGGCACTGGTGCGATGTCATGCAATCCGCCCCGACCGAAAGCTGCAGCGATATTGCCCGGCTGGCGCTTGACGACGCACTGTTGGACCTGACCAAACGCTATGGCCGCGCGCTGGAAAGCTGGCGCTGGGGTGATGCGCATGAGGCGCGGCAGGATCACCCGACCCTTGGCCGCCTGCCCTTTTTGGGCTGGTTGATGAATATCCGCCAGTCCAGCAGCGGCGGCGATCACACGCTGATGCGCGGGTTGACTGGCAATGACCCGTCTAACCCGTTCCTCAATGTCAATGGGCCGGTCTATCGCGGCGTCTATGATTTTGCCGATCCCGATAGTTCGGTCTTTATCATATCGACCGGCCAGTCGGGCCATCCGCTCAGCCGCCATTACGACGATCTGGGGGAACTTTGGCGGCGCGGGGAATATCTGCCCATGTCGCTTGACCCCGGCCTGGCGCGGGCGGCGGCCACCGGCATCACTTTGCTGGAACCGGCGACGCCCTAAGCCTTCTGGCCAAGCGCCTCGCGCGCATGGGACTGGATGCGCGCGACCATTGCGCGCAACCCGTTGGAACGTTGCGCCGAAAGATTATCCTCCAGCCCCAGCCTGCGCAGCGCCGCCGCCGCGTCGGTGGCCAATACATCCTCCACCCGCTGGCCGGAATAGAGCGCATGCAGGATGGCGATCAGCCCGCGCACGATCATCGCATCGCTTTCGCCCTGAAAATCATAGATCGCAGCGCCGCCCGTGCCGGTGATTCTGGGCAAGATCCAGACCTGGCTTGCACAGCCATCGACCTTGGTCGCAGGCACGCGAAAGGCCTCGTCCAACGCGGGCATCGCCTTGCCGAGTTCGATGACATGGCGATAGCGATCTTCCCAATCATCGAGGAATTCAAAGGTTTCGGCTATCTCGTCAAAGGCTTGCGTGGCCATGCATGTTCTCCTTGCCCATTGGCTAGCCTTTTGGCTGCAAAAGGTCCAGCGCCGCCGCCCCCTTTTCACAGGGCCGCGAATGGGATACCGAAGCAGGAGTGACCGAGGAGCCAACTGATGAACCGCCGCACGATCCTGTTGACCGCCCTGACCTTGCCCGTTGCCCTTTCGGCCTGCGGGCGGATCGGGCAAAGCAAACTGAACCCGTTCAACTGGTTCGGCAGATCCCGGCGCAAGAACCAGCAGGCCACGCTGGCCCCGAACGAGGCGGCGGACGGGCGGCTTTTGGTCCGCGAGGTCACGCAGATGGAACTGTCCCGTATGCCGACCGGCGTTATCGTCACCGCCTATGGCCTGCCGCCGACACAAGGCTGGTGGAAGGCCGATCTTGTCGCAGACAATCACGGCGACCCGGTCGATGGTGTGCTGACCTTCCGCTTTCTGGTCTTCCCACCGGACGCGCCGCAACCCGTCTCGACCACGCAGTCGCGCGAATTGAGCGCTGGCGCCTTCATTTCCAACGTCCGCATCGATCAGATCAAGGAGATCGTGGTGCAAGGCGAATTGAATGCCCGCTCCACCAGCCGGATCAGCGGCGCCTGAGGCGCCGCATCCAGAACGGGATCAGAGGTAGATCACCGACACGGCGCCATCCGCGGCCGAGAGGGCAATTTCACCGCGGCAAAGGCGCAAGGCATCCTCGCCAAAAACTTCTGACCGCCAGCCCTGCAGCATCGGCAAATCACGCTTGCCCGCCGATAGAGCATCAAGATCGGCTGTGGGCGCGATCAGTTTCGGGGCAACGCCCGCCGCCTCTGACTTGGCTTTCAGAAGAACCCGCAAGAGGTCCGCAAGCGCGGTATTGACTTGCAGATTGTCCCGCGAACCGTCCACCTTGGGGAAATCCTCGGGCCGCGCAGCCATGCCCGCCTTGATCGCGGCCAGAATACCGTCGGCAATCTCGGGCTTGCGCCCCTCGCGCATCAAAAGGCGCGAACGGCCCAGTTCCTCGAAATTAGCCGGCCGCGTCGAAGCAAGCTCCAACAACGCATCGTCCTTGAAAACCCGGCTGCGCGGTACATCGCGTTCCTGACAATAGATCTCGCGGAACTTGGCCAGCTCGCGCACCAGCGCCATGAAACGGCCCGAACTTGTGCGGGTCTTGACCCGTTGCCAGGCTTCCTCCGGTCGGGTGATATAGGTTTCGGGATCAAGCAGAACCGCGATCTCTTCCTCCACCCATTTCTGGCGGCCTTTGCGGACCAGTTCCTTGTTGAGATACTCATAAATGACCCGCAGATGCGTCACGTCGGCGATGGCATAGGTCTTTTGCGCCTCGCTCAACGGGCGGCGCGACCAGTCGGTAAAACGGGAGGATTTGTCCAAGCCTTCCTTGGCTATCTTCTTGACCAGCGTCTCATAGCTGGCCTGTTCGCCGAACCCGCAGACCATCGCGGCAACTTGCGTATCGAAAAGCGGCGTCGGAAAGACTTTGCCCTCGACAAAGAAAATCTCCAGATCCTGCCGCGCTGCGTGAAAAACTTTGACCGTACCGGCATGGCGGAAAAGCTGGTAAAGCGGCTCGAACGACAGGGTGCCGGCTAGCGGGTCGACCAGAACCGCCTCGCCCTCGGCGCCAGGCAGGGCCATCTGGATCAGGCAGAGTTTGGAATAATAGGTGCGTTCGCGCAGAAATTCCGTATCGATCGTTACATAGGGGCAAGCCATTGCCTTGTTACAAAAGGCTGCGAGATCTTCGGTCGTTGTTATTGTTTTCATAAGAACCTTGATTTTGCGGGTCCATCCCGCCGCTGGCGGCTATAGGGCACAAGGCCCGCAAATAAAAGCAAAACCGGCAAAACAGAAGGCACTGTTGCTACCCCGTCGCGGGTTAACCCGGAGCGATAGGATTATCCCCATTACGCAATTCAAAGGTTAACCGGCGTCCTGTCACCCTCGGCAAACCGCCGCAACACCGCCGGATAAAGCTGATGTTCACGCACCAGCACCCGCTTGGCGAGGCTTTGTGGCGTATCATCGGCCAAAACTTTGACCCGCGCCTGCCCCAATACCGGCCCCATATCCAGATCCGCCGTCACCAGATGCACGCTGCAACCCGCCTCGGCATCGCCCGCCTCCAACGCGCGGCGGTGCGTGTCAAGCCCAGGATATTTCGGCAAAAGCGATGGGTGGATATTCAGGATCCGCCCCTCATACTGGCCAAGAAACAAGGGCGAGAGGATCCGCATGAAACCCGCAAGGCAGATGATGTCGGGTCGGGCGCGGGCGATTTGCGCCAGAAGGGCTGCCTCGAACGCCGTCCGATCCTTCCCAAATGCGCGGTGATCGACGGTGGCGGTAGGAATGCCGAGAGTCTGCGCCCGTTCCAGTCCCACGACATCGGGAAGGTTGGACAGGGCAAGAACCGGGCGCGCAGGATGATCGCCCCGCATCGAGGTGGCCAATGCCACCATGTTCGAACCACCCCCCGACAAAAGGATGGCGACTCGCTTCATTTCAGCTGACCCTTGTAGACGACACCCGCGCCCGGCACGACCTGACCCATCCGGATCACCGTCTCCCCATTGGCCGCCAGCACCTCGCTGATCGCCGCAACCCGGTCAGAGGCCACCACAAGCATCATGCCGACGCCGCAATTGAAG
>JBARVM010000016.1:0-8824 GCA_049646265.1 Paracoccaceae bacterium | reverse complement strand
TCGCTTTTGCTGGCGATGAACATGGCCTGCACCCTCTTTCGCATGACGCCGGAAGAGGCGCTGGCTGGTGTGACGCGCAACGCGGCCCGCGCGCTTGGCCTGACCGATCGTGGCTCGCTCCAGCCCGGACAAGTGGCCGACCTGGCGGTTTGGTCCTGCGCGCACCCGGCAGAGCTTGGCTACCGCATCGGATTTAACCCGCTGTTCCAACGCATTATCGGAGGTGCGCTTTGACAACGCTTGTACTGACCCCGGGCCGGACGACGCTGGCCGACCTGGCGCGCATCTACCGAGAGGAACTGCCCGTAACGCTCGACCGCAAGGCGCGCCCGGCGGTAGAGGCCGCCGCCGCCACGATTAATAGCGCGGCAGCTGGCGATCTGCCGGTCTACGGTGTCAATACCGGGTTCGGCAAACTCGCCTCGCTGCGCATCGCACCCGCCGACACCGCGACGCTGCAACGCAATCTGATCCTGTCACACTGCTGCGGCGTGGGAGAGGCGATCCCGCGCGCTCAGGCGCGGCTTCTGATGGTGTTAAAGCTTCTGAGCCTTGGGCGTGGTGCCTCTGGCGTCCGCTGGTCGTTGATCGAGCTTTTGGAGGCGATGCTGGCAAAGGGCGTCACGCCGGTCATTCCCGTGCAAGGCTCTGTCGGTGCCTCGGGCGATCTGGCGCCGCTCGCCCATATGACAGCAGTGTTGATCGGCCATGGTGCGGCGGACTATCAGGGCCGGATCATGCCGGGGGCAGAGGCCTTGGCTGCCGCAGGTCTTGTGCCGATCCCTCTTGGCCCGAAAGAGGGTCTGGCCTTTATCAACGGCACGCAGTTTTCGACGGCTTTCGCCTTGACCGGGCTTTTTGACGCCTGGTCGGCGGCGCAATCGGCGCTGGTCACCGCGGCGCTTTCGACCGATGCGATCATGGGTTCTACCGCGCCCTTGCATCCCGAAATCCACCGGCTCCGCGGTCATGCCGGCCAGATCGAGGCGGCCGCCTTCATGAGCGCGCTGCTGGACGGGTCGGAGATCCGCGAAAGCCACCGCGACGGCGATAGCCGCGTGCAGGATCCCTATTGCATCCGCTGCCAGCCGCAGGTGACGGGCGCGGCGATGGATGTGCTGCGCATGGCCGCCCGCACGCTGGAGGTGGAGGCGAACGCCGCAACCGACAACCCGCTGGTCCTGACAGAGGCGGGGTTGATCGTTTCTGGCGGGAATTTCCATGCAGAGCCGGTAGGTTTTGCCGCCGACATGATCGCGCTGGCGTTGGCCGAGGTGGGCGCCATCGCCCAGCGGCGGGTTGCGCTGATGGTGGATCCGACCCTGAACCACGATCTGCCGCCTTTCCTGACCCCGCGTCCGGGGCTGAACTCCGGCCTGATGATCGCCGAGGTGACCACCGCCGCTTTGATGAGCGAGAACAAACATATCGCCATGCCCTGCGTGACCGACAGCACGCCGACATCGGCCAATCAGGAAGATCACGTCAGCATGGCCGCCCATGGGGCAGTACGGCTGCGGCGCATGGTAGACAATGTAGCGGTGATATTGGGGGTAGAGGCGATCTGCGCCGCGCAAGGCATTGATTTCCGAGCACCTTTGCAAACCAGCCAGCCCCTTCAAGCGGTTGTCGAACGGCTTCGGCAAGAGGTGGCGACAATGGGTGACGACCGCTATATGGCGCCGGACCTGACGGCGGCGGCGCGTCTTATTGCCAGCGGCGCGTTGGCACGGGCCGCCGGCCTCGCGCTGCCGGAGCTTGCGGCATGACGCCTGTCGAGATCATGCGGGGCGAGGGGCCGGTCATTCTTGGCCAGCCTCACGGCGGAACCTGGCTGCCAGAAGGGCTGATGGCGCGGCTGAACGACAATGGCCGACTGCTGGCCGATACCGACTGGCATATCACCCGGTTGTACGAGGGGCTGTTGCCCGATGCGACAGTGGTGCGCGCCACCGTGCACCGCTATGCCATCGACGCCAACCGTGACCCCGCCGGTGCCTCGCTCTACCCCGGCCAGAATACCACCGGCCTTTGCCCGCTGACCGATTTCGACGGCGCCACAATCTGGCAGGCCGGGCAGGAACCGGACGCCGCCGAGGGTGAGGCCCGCCGTGCCGCCTACCACGCGCCTTATCACAAGGCGCTGGCAGAGGAGATTGAGCGGGTGAAGGCGCGGCACGGGGTGGCGATCCTTTTTGACTGCCATTCGATCCGGTCGCACATCCCCTTCCTTTTCCCCGGAACCCTGCCGGTCTTTTCGATCGGCACGAACGGCGGGCAAACCTGCGCCCCCGCCATTACCGATCTTGTGGTGGCAGAAGCCCGGCGTGACCAGCATCACGACTGGGTGCTTGATGGCCGCTTCAAGGGGGGCTGGACCACACGCCATTACGGGCGCCCTGAAACGGGCATCCATGCCATCCAGATGGAACTGGCGCAGCGCGCCTATCTGAAGGAGGAGGCGGCGCCCTGGGCCTATGACGATCACCGCGCCGCTCGCCTCCGGGCGACCCTGCGCGCCATCCTTGAAAAACTCGATCACCTTGCCCGCTCCGGCGCGCTGTCTTGAAGGAGACGACAATGCTTGACCTAGATCGCAAGAACACCCGCGACATCTTCCCGGCAACCGGTACGGAACTGACCGCAAAAAGCTGGCAGACAGAGGCCGCGATGCGCATGCTGATGAACAATCTGCACCCTGATGTGGCTGAAAACCCGCATGAGCTGGTGGTCTATGGCGGTATCGGCCGTGCGGCGCGCAGCTGGGGCGATTTTGATCGTATCGTCGCCACGCTGAAGGATCTGGAGGCAGACGAGACGCTGCTGGTCCAGTCTGGCCGCCCGGTCGCCGTGGTCCGCACCCATGCCGATGCACCGCGCGTGCTGATCGCCAATTCCAATCTGGTACCCCATTGGGCGACTTGGGACCATTTCAACGAATTGGATAAGAAGGGCCTGATGATGTATGGCCAGATGACCGCTGGGTCATGGATCTATATCGGCACGCAGGGCATCGTGCAGGGCACCTATGAAACCTTTGCCGAGGCCGGTCGCCAGCATTACGGCGGCTCTTTGAAAGGCAAGTGGATCCTGACCGGCGGCCTTGGTGGCATGGGCGGCGCGCAGCCGCTGGCGGCGGTGATGGCCGGGGCCTGCTGCCTTGCCGTCGAATGCGACGAGACCCGGATCGATTTTCGCTTGCGTACCAGATACCTGGACGAGAAAGCCAAGACTTTGGATGAGGCTCTGGCGCTAATTGCCGATTGGACGGCGCGCGGAGAGGCAAAGTCGGTTGGCCTTCTGGGCAATGCGGCGGACATTTTCACTGAACTGGTCGCGCGGATGAAAGCAGGGGGCACGCGCCCCGATATCGTGACCGACCAGACCAGCGCGCACGACCCGCTGCATGGCTATCTGCCGCAAGGCTGGACGGTGGCCGAGTGGCGCAGCAAGCAGGAAAGTGACCCGAAGGCGGTCGAAAAGGCCGCGCGCGCCTCGATGCGCAACCAGGTGGCGGCGATGGTGGATTTCTGGAATGCCGGTGTGCCGACGCTCGATTATGGCAACAATATCCGTCAGGTCGCGCAGGAAGAGGGGCTGGAAAATGCCTTTGCCTTCCCGGGCTTCGTACCGGCCTATATCCGCCCACTCTTTTGCAAGGGTATCGGTCCCTTCCGCTGGGTGGCGCTGTCGGGCGACCCCGAGGATATCTACAAGACCGACGCGGCGATGAAAAAGCTGTTTCCGGAAAACCACCATCTGCACCGTTGGCTGGACATGGCCGGCGAACGTATCGCCTTTCAGGGCCTGCCTGCGCGTATCTGCTGGATCGGTCTTGGCGACCGCCATCGTGCGGGCCTTATGTTCAACGATATGGTCGCCTCGGGCGAGTTGAAGGCACCGGTCGTCATTGGACGCGACCATCTCGATTCCGGTTCGGTCGCCAGCCCCAACCGCGAAACGGAAAGCATGATGGACGGCTCTGACGCGGTGTCGGACTGGCCCTTGCTGAATGCGCTGGTCAATACCGCCTCGGGCGCCACATGGGTATCGCTTCACCATGGTGGCGGGGTTGGCATGGGATTTTCCCAGCATTCCGGCGTGGTAATCGTGGCTGACGGGACGGAGGAGGCTGCAAAACGGCTGGAGCGGGTCTTGTGGAACGATCCGGCCTCGGGCGTCTGGCGCCATGCGGATGCGGGCTACAAGACTGCAGTTGATTGCGCCAAGGAACGCGGCCTGCGTCTGCCAACCATATTGGGGAACTGAAGGGGCGCGCTGGCCCGGTCTGACCTCGGTCAGGCCCGACCAGCGCAGCGCAGGAAAATACCGTCGGCAAAAACCATTTCGTCGCGATCAAAGATCAGCTCGAAATAATGCGCGACCTGAGGGGCAGATGCCGCCGCGACCCCGGCGGCAATCGCCTTGTCACGCAAGCCAACGCAGGCAGCCCGTACAGCGCGCAATGTCTGCACGCCGCTGCGAGTCACGACCCGGTCGCCCGGTTCGAGGAATTCTACCGGAAGGTAGCCATCGGTTGTCGCCAGTACAGTGCCAGCCGCGATCCCCGAAGGGTTCGTGATAGCGTTCACAGCCGCCGCCGCAGTCTGTGAAAATTGTGCCGAAAGCTGCATCCGAGGTTCCCTTCCAATAAGGCAGTTTCTCTTAAGAAATGTGGCTAAAGTTTGCCGCTGCCGCGGGAATTTCATGGCGGCACGTAAAATAACTTTCTGCTCGCATCGGCCAATGCTTCTTGCTAGAAGGGCGCGGATTTGGGGGGCGGCGCCGATCTGGCGCCCGCTTCTCTTGGTTTTTGCGGGTGTGGCGAAATTGGCAGACGCACCAGATTTAGGTTCTGGCGCCTAACGGCGTGGGGGTTCAAGTCCCTCCACCCGCACCATGGATGAAAAGGACGGATTGAAAAATGCAGGTCACCGAAACCCTGAAAGACGGACTGAAGCGGGCCTATTCGATCACTTTGACGGCGGCGGAGCTGGACGCCAAGGTGACCGAAAAGCTGGCAGAGGCCCAACCCGAGGTGGAGATGAAAGGGTTTCGCAAGGGCAAGGTGCCGATGGCCATGATGCGCAAGACCTTTGGCGCGCGGGTACTGGGCGACGCCATGCAAGAGGCGATCGACGGCGCGATGAAATCCCATTTCGATGCTTCGGGTGACCGTCCCGCCATGCAGCCCAAGGTCGAGATGAAAGACGGCGAAAACTGGAAAGAGGGCCAGGACGTCGTTGTCGAGATGAGCTATGAGGCCCTGCCGGAAATCCCGGAACTGGATCTGGCCAAGGTTAAGCTGGAAAAGCTGGTCGTCAAGGCCGCCGACAAGGACGTGACCGAGGCTTTGGAAAATCTCGCCAAATCCGCCCAGTCCTTTGAGGAGCGCAAGAAAGGTTCCAAGGCCAAGTCGGGCGATCAGGTGGTGATCGACTTCAAAGGTTCGGTCGATGGGGATTATTTCGAGGGCGGTTCGGGCGAAGATTACCCGCTGGTTCTCGGGTCCAACTCCTTCATCCCCGGTTTCGAGGATCAGCTTGTCGGCTCCAAGGCTGGTGACGAGGTCGAGGTCAATGTGACCTTCCCCGAGGCTTACGGTGCCAAACATCTCGCCGGCAAGGCCGCCAAGTTTGAATGTACGGTGAAATCGGTCAATGGCCCCAAGGCAGCAGAGATCGACGACGAACTGGCCAAGAAATTCGGCGCGGAAGATCTGGCCGGGCTGAAAGGTCAGGTCGCGGAGCGGTTGGAGGCCGAATATTCCGGTGCGGCCCGCGCGGTGATGAAGCGTGGCCTTTTGGATGCGCTGGACAAGCTGGTCAAGTTCGAACTGCCCCCGAGCCTTGTCGAGGCAGAGGCGAGCCAGATCGCCCATCAGCTCTGGCATGACGACAATCCGCATGTGCATGGCCATGACCATGGCGCCATCGAGACGACGGACGAGCACAAGTCGCTGGCCGAACGCCGCGTCCGCCTTGGGCTGGTGCTGGCAGAAGTTGGCCGCAAGGAAAAGATCGAGGTTACCGATGCCGAGATGACGCAAGCTGTGATGAATCAGGCCCGTCAATATCCCGGCCAGGAACGCGCCTTCTTTGAATATGTGCAGAAGAACGCACAAGTTCAGCAGCAGATGCGCGCCCCGATCTTCGAGGACAAGGTTGTTGATTTCATCTTCGCCGGCGCCAAGGTGACCGAGAAGGAAGTCAGCAAGGACAAGCTGCAAAAGGCGGTCGAGGCACTCGACGAAATGTAAGTGCCGCGCAAGTGCCGGACATAGGCCGCCCCCTGATCGGGGCGGCCTTTTCTTTTTCGGGCGGGCGCGCGGGTGTCGGCTGGCGCGCTCGCCTTAGCGGACCGGTCTTGACAATCGCGCGGCAAGCGCGTCGGGTGCCGGGGCGGGTGCGATCGGTGCAGTCCCGGCAGGTGGGGGCCGCATGGAGCGTAAGGACCATATTGATCTATTCGGAGCCGCGTCGCTGACGGGTTTTGCCCTGTTCCTTGCGGTAAACCAGATCATTATCAAATTCGTCAATCAGGGGCTTCAGCCAGTATTCTTTGCCGGGGCGCGTTCGCTGATCGGCCTTGTCGCGCTGACAATCTGGATGATCTGGCGCGGCCATGCCTTTCGCTTTGACCGCTGCTACCTGTTGCCGGGTCTGGCTATGGGGCTGGCCTTTTCGGCTGAATTCCTCTTGCTCTTCATCGCCCTTGACCTGACCACTGTCTCCCACGCCTCCATCCTCCTGTATTCCATGCCGGTCTGGCTGACGATTGGTGCGCATTTTCTGTTGCCGGGCGAACGGATCAATCCTTTGAAGGCGCTGGGCCTTGTCGCCGCTTTCAGTGGTGTCGCTTGGGCCCTGATGGATCGTGGCGCCGGGCAGGCAGAGGGACAGGTATCGCTTCTGGGTGACCTGTGCGCACTTCTGGCCAGCTGGGGCTGGGTCAGCATTACCCTTCTGGCGCGGGGTACGCGGCTGCGGGAGGTGCGGCCGGAGATGCAGCTTTTCTGGCAGGTCGCGGTTTCCGGGCCGGTCCTTCTGTTGGCGGCGATGTTTTTCGGGCCGCTGGTGCGCGACCTTGCCCCCATCCACCTCGCAGGACTTTTCTATCAGGGCATCGTCGTCGTCGCTGCCGGTTTTGCCTTCTGGTTCTGGCTTTTGTCGATTTACCCGGCGGCCTCAGTCGCCAGTTTTTCCTTCCTTTCGCCCATCTTCGGCGTGCTGCTCGGCTGGCTGATCCTGAGCGAACCTGTCGGCCCGGCCACGCTTGTTTCTGCCGCGCTTGTGGCTGTTGGGATCATCCTGATCAACCGTCCGGCGTCCAAGCCATCGGCTACGTCGCCAAAGGGCTGACGGCGCACGCGCCCCTCGCTCTGACAAGATTGCGGCCAAATAGCCATTGTCATTCGCCAAGGATACCCGTTACAGTCGCCTTACGGCGGATCAGAGCGTGCTGTCGCATGCTCGCGCCTGACGAGTTTCACTGCTGTCCGAGGATGCAGGCCCTATGAAAGGCTGCGCCTGTGCAGCGGTAAAAATGACCTGATGGTCGAGAAATTCCTGCATTCCTCAGGTCTGCAGGCTGTGAACAAGGGGCCAGGCCCCGGAAAATGAGAACCGCGATGCAACGCGCATTCTACAGGCAAGACCGAAGTGGCCGGCGAAATGTCGTGACCGCTTCCTTGCCCGTGCGTGCCATCGCCTTAGCAAAAACCGCTGCGCCACTTGCCAACCCCGATTGGGGCGGGCCGTTCGCGGCGACTGGAATATTATTCAATGGCAACGAAGATGCTAATCGATGCCACCCACGCGGAAGAGACCCGCGTTGTGGTGGTGGACGGCAACAAGGTCGAAGAATTTGACTTTGAGACATTAAACAAGCGGCAGCTGGCCGGGAATATCTATCTGGCAAAGGTTACACGGGTCGAACCCTCGCTGCAGGCGGCTTTTGTCGATTATGGCGGCAACCGCCACGGGTTCCTCGCCTTTTCGGAAATTCACCCGGACTATTATCAGATTCCGGTAGCGGATCGTGTAGCGCTGCTGGCCGAAGAAAAGGCCTATGCCGAAGAGCAGGAGGCGGAGGAAAACAACAAGGCCCGCCGCCGCCAACAACGCCCCAAGCGCCGTTCGGCAGACAATAGCGGCGGCGATGCCGTCAGGTCCAGCGACGACATTCCCGGCATGGGTGTTATCGACCCGTCGGATGAGGATGCTTATGAGGCGTCCTCCTTTGCCAGCACAAGATCGGATGGGGCGTCTGTGGACGCGGGTGAAAACGCCGAACGTGGCGAGACCGCGCCCAACGATCCCGAGGAAACCGACGCCGAAAGTGCCGATGATCAGGCCGAGGGCCAGGCCGCCGAAGGGCAAGGCGATAATGGTTCTGGCGGCGCCTATGTCGCGGCCGACCACGCAAGCGAAAGCGACCCAGAGATCGAATCCGTCGCCGACGAGGATGTGACCGAGGAAATCCGCCAGGAACGCCGCCCGCGCCCGCGCCGTTACAAGATCCAGGAAGTTATCAAGGTTCGCCAGATCATGCTGGTGCAGGTGGTCAAGGAAGAGCGCGGCAATAAGGGTGCGGCGCTGACCACCTATCTGTCGCTGGCCGGTCGCTATTGTGTGCTGATGCCTAACACGGCGCGTGGCGGTGGTATCAGCCGCAAGATCACCAATGCCGTGGATCGTAAGAAGCTGAAGGAAATCGCAGGCGAGCTTGAGGTCACCGAAGGCGCGGGTCTGATCATCCGCACCGCTGGTAGCCAGCGCACCAAGGCCGAGATCAAGCGCGACTATGAATATCTGATGCGGCT
>JBARVM010000015.1:0-7332 GCA_049646265.1 Paracoccaceae bacterium | reverse complement strand
CCGAACGGCCGGGCCAAGCGCTAGTGCAGACCTTTCAGCCCGAACATGCGGTGATCCGCGCCATTCTCTCGGGTGAGGAGGAGGCCTTTTGGCGGGCAGAGGCGGCGGGGCGGCAGGCCGCTGGCATGCCGCCTTACGGACGGTTGGCGGCGGGAGAACAGTCGCTCTTGTTCCTGAACAGGCGGGGCTATGCGCCTGTGACGATCTGCCGGGCCTGCGGTCATCAGCTTGGTTGCGACCATTGCGATGCGCGGCTGGTCGAGCACCGGTTTCTGAAGCGGCTGGTCTGTCACCAGTGCGGCGAAAGCAAGCCGGTGCCGGAAAGTTGCCCCTCTTGTCAGGCACCCGGGCGGCTTGCCCCGGTCGGTCCGGGGGTGGAGCGGTTGGCCGAAGAGGTGGCGGCACGTTTTCCCGAGGCGCGCGTCGCGGTCCTGTCATCGGACCTGTTTGCCAGCGCCCGGGCGCTGAAGGAAAAAATCCTGCAAATAGCCGGGGGCGGGGCCGATATCATCATCGGCACGCAGCTGGTCGCCAAGGGCCATAACTTTCCGCTGCTGACGCTGGTCGGGGTTATTGATGCCGATCTGGGCCTGCAGGGGTCGGACCTGCGCGCGGCAGAGCGGACCTTTCAGCTGATGCGTCAGGTGGCGGGGCGGGCCGGGCGGGCCGAACGGCCGGGCCAAGCGCTATTGCAGACCTTTCAGCCCGAACATGCGGTGATCCGCGCCATTCTCTCGGGCGAGGAGGAGGCCTTTTGGCGGGCAGAGGCGGCGGGGCGGCAGGCCGCTGGCATGCCGCCTTACGGACGGTTGGCGGCAATCATCCTTTCTTCGCCAGACCTGCAGCAAGTCTTTGATTTTGGTGCGGAACTTGCGCGGCGGGCGGCGCCGATCGAACGGGTCGGCGCGGTGGTCTATGGCCCGGCGCCAGCACCCGTGGCGCGGGTGCGTGGCCGTCACAGGGTGCGTTTGCTGGTCAAGGGGCCAAAGGCGGTGGCGCTGCAGGGGGCGTTGGCGGAATGGGTTGGCCAGCTACGCCCGCCCGCCAATCTGCGCCTGACCATCGACATAGACCCGCAGAGTTTTTACTAAGCCAAGACCGCCATGGCGGTTGCCAAAAAAACCGCATATGGCTGTCGCGTAGCGACGGGTAAGGCAAGGCGGGACGGCGATGGCAGAGGCAAGCGCAACTGAAACGGGCAAGTTCCTGACCGGCAGCCTCATGCGCCATGTGTTTGTCATGTCGCTGGCCGGGGCCGCGGGCCTGTCATTCACCTTCCTGATCGATTTTCTGGCCCTTTGGTGGATATCGCAGCGCCGGATAGAGGCGGAAATGGCTGCGGTCGGCATCGCGGGCACCATCCAGTTTGCCATCATCTCGCTGGCCGTCGGGCTGATGATCGCCACGGCGGCGATGGTTGGCCGGGCCATCGGCGAAGGCGCGGCTGCGCGCGCCCGGCGCATTGCCACGGTTGGCATGCTCTTTACCTTCGCCTTCATGCTGGGTCTTTCCAGCCTCTTTTGGCTCTTTCGGGCAGAGGTTCTGGCAGCCTCCGGTGCGACGGGGGAGGCGTTGCGCCTTGGCATTGCCTATCTCGGGATCACCCTGCCGTCGATGGTGCTGGTGGCGGTTGGTATCCTGAGTTCGGCGCTTTTGAGAACTGTCGGGGATGCCTGGCGGTCGATGCTGGTGACAATGCTTCCGGGTTTCCTGTCGGTGATCCTGGACCCGGTTCTGATCGTCTGGATGGATTGGGGGATCGAGGGGGCCGCCTGGTCGATCAACATGGCCAGGGTGCTGATGGTCAGCGTCGGCCTTGTCTATGTCCTCCGCACCCACCGGTTGCTGGCCCGGCCTCGGATGGCCGACTTCAGCTTTTTCGCGCGCCCCTTCGCCGCCATTGCCCTGCCCGCCATTGCCACACAGCTTTCGACACCCTTCGGCAACTGGATCCTGACCCGGGAGGTCGCGGCCTTTGGCGAAAGTGCCGTTGCGGGCTGGGGGGTTGTCATGCGGCTGACGATCCTGGCCTTTGGCGGTATCTTTGCGCTTTCCGGGGCTGTGGGCGGCATAATCGCGCAGAATTTCGGTGGGCGCCGCCTTGACCGGGTGGAAGAGGCCTTTTGGGCCGCGCTGAAATTCTGCCTGCTCTATACGTTGGTCGCCTGGGCGCTGATGGCGCTGGCTTCGGGCTATATCGTGCGGTCTTTTGGCCTATCCGGCGACGGGCAGATGGTGGTGTTAAGCTTTACCCATTGGGCGGCGGGCGCCTTTATCTTTACCGGGGCGATTTTCGTTTCCAACGCCTGTTTCAACAATCTGGGGCGCCCTTTGCTCAGCACGGCCACCAACTGGCTGCGCGACGGGGTGCTGATGCTGCCCCTGTCGATTGCCATGACCGGGCTTTTTGCCGAAACCGGCGTCGTCTGGGCCAACGGTCTGGCAAATATCATTGTGGGGCTGCTGGCCGGTTGGCTTTGCCTGCGCTACATTCGCCAGCTAAGGCAACGGGCTGCGCACCCGGGGCCATCTGCTTGACCTTCGCTTGTACCGGGACTACTCCGATCCTGTTCAGGAACATCATGTAGCCAAGATGACGACATTCACCGCCTTGACGACCCTTGAAGAGAAGGAGGCCGCGGATGCGCTGGCCGAGGCGATGGAAGGTTTCCTGCCGGAGCCGATCGGCATTGGCGTGTTCGAGATCGAGGACGGATCGGGCCGCTACGAGGTCGGTATCTATTTCGACGAGATGCCCGACGATACGGAATTGGCGCTGATGGCGGTGATCTACGGTGCCAAACCCTTTGTCGTGTCAGAACTGCCGGAAACGGACTGGGTTGCCCATGTCAAACGCGAATTGCAGCCGGTGCGCGCGGGGCGTTTCTTTGTCTATGGCGCGCATGATGCCGATCAGGTGCCCGCAGATGCCGTGGCCCTGCTGATCGAGGCGTCGATGGCCTTTGGCACCGGGCATCATGCCACGACCCATGGCTGCCTTCTGGCGCTGGACCGGATCGACCGGGCGGGATTTCGCGGCGCCAATGTCGCGGATATCGGCTGCGGGACGGCGGTGTTGGCCATGGCGGCGGCGCGGATATGGGGGCGGCCTGTCATCGCCTCCGACATTGATCCGGTCGCGGTCGATGTGGCGCGGGTCAACGCGGCGGCCAATGGCATGGCCGATCAGGTGATCTGTGTGGAGGCGGCAGGCTTTGGTCATCCTGACCTTCGGGCCCGCGCGCCCTATGATCTTGTCTTTGCCAATATCCTCAAGGGGCCGCTTATCGCGCTGGCCCCTGACATGGCCAGTCATGTGGCGCCCGGCGGCTATGCAATCTTGTCGGGGATTTTGAACACGCAGGCCGATGAAACCGCCGCCTGTTACAAGCGCAACGGCTTTACCCTTGCCGCGCGCGACGAGATGGCGGAATGGACGACGCTGCTGTTGCGCCGGTCGGTCTGAACCCCGGCAAGGCAGATGGGGCGCCCCTATCCGACCACCTTTGCCCAATAATTGCCCCAATTGCCGGATAATCTCGCCTCAACATGGGCAGATTTTTCTGCGGAGGCATCCATGAAAGACCCGAACCACGACAACTTTGCTGTTCGCCTTGACCGTATCGACTATATCCACAGCCACGGCGGTGGGTTTGAGGCGGCCGGAACCCTTGGCAAAAGCTTCTTCAGCACGCGGCGCCGAAGCCATTGGAAGGCGCGATTTGTTGCCATGCTGATCCTGTTTGCCGTGACACTTCTGTTCATGAAGGCAGGTATGAACGTGGCCTTGGGCGCCGTGGCCTACGAAGAAAAGATAGAGGCGCTGTCAAATGGAGATCAGGTGGACCGCGCAGGTGCATGGCTGCTGCAGGTCGATCCAATTAGCGAGATGATGGCAAGGAAGATGCGCAGCTGGCTCTATTGACCGGCTGCATTGTGTTCAGGCCGACGACCGGGTTGGCGGCGCAGAAGTCCGTCTGGCAAAAGTAAAGGGCCGCATCAGCATCGCTGATACGGCCCTTGTTCGTGGTCGATGGGGTGCGCAGCTTAGGCAGCGCGCGCCATGATGCCATCGATGTCACCACGGCTAAGCCCGATGTCGTTAAGTTCGCGATCCGACAGCTTAGCCAGGGCGTTGCGCGTCACGCGCGCATCATTCCAGGAAGCGATCGAAGCGACGACAGCGGACACCAGATTCAGGCGGTTCAGGCCAGCATCGGTACGGGTCGTTTCAAACGCAGTCATTTTCTTTCCTCTTCAAAGGTTCGTCAGTGGCGGTGTGCCGTTGACAGAGAGGCAGATAGGCCCTCATCCGCACCGCCACCAGCGTCAAAATATCATTCCAGATATGCATTTTCCGCATGGCTCGAAAATGTCGCTGCCGGCACCCGAAAATTAGGTAAACAATCAGTAAAAATTAGGTAAATTGCCACTTTTTGGTCATGATTTTTGTCGCTTTTGATGCGCGCAAGGTCGAAAAAGCGCCAGTTAGCGTCCCTCTCGGGGCATGGCTTATTAAGGGTCTCTTCGCCCTTTCGAATGTTCCCCTTTCGTGCTAGTCGTGTCTGAAAAGCAACAGAAACGATACAGAAGCGATCGGGGCAGGAAAAAATGCGCGTCATTGGAATTGATCCGGGCCTGCGAAACCTCGGCTGGGGGGTGATTGACGTGGCTGGCGCGCGAATCACCCATGTCGGAAATGGCATCTTGCACTCTACTGGCGAGGATCTTGGCCAGCGGCTTTTGTCGCTGTTTGAGGGGCTGAGCGAGGTTCTGACCCGTTTCGCCCCAACGGCAGCGGCGGTGGAGCAGACATTTGTCAACAAGGATGGCGCTGGGACACTGAAACTTGGTCAGGCGCGGGGCGTGGCGCTTTTGGTGCCGGCGCGGGCCGGGCTGGTGGTCGGGGAATATGCGCCCAACAGCGTGAAAAAGGCGGTGGTCGGGGTTGGCCATGCCGACAAGGCGCAGATCGCCCATATGGTCAAGCTGCAGATGCCCGGCGTCGTTCTGGCAGGGCCGGATGCGGCCGATGCGCTGGCGGTGGCGATCTGCCATGCGCACCATCTGCAAAGTGCGGGCCGTCTTGAAGCGGCGATAAAGGGTGCGGCATGATCGGGCGGGTTGCAGGCACGATCCTGCATCGTGGGGGCGACCATGTGCTGATTGACGTGCGCGGTGTGGGCTATGTGGTCCATGTCTCGCCCCGCACATTGGCCGGCCTGCCGGGGGTGGGCGAGGCGGCTGCGCTTTTTACCGATCTTCTGGTGCGCGAGGATCTCTTGCAGCTTTTCGGTTTTCCCAGCCTTCTGGAAAAGGAATGGTACCGGCTTTTGGTCACGGTTCAAGGGGTGGGGGCCAAGGCGGCCATGGCGATCCTTGGGGCCTTGGGGCCGCAAGGGGTCGGGCGGGCGATAGCACTCGGCGATGCCGGGGCGATCAAGGCCGCACCGGGTGTCGGGCCGAAGCTGGCGCAGCGCGTCGTGATGGAGTTGAAGGACAAGGCCCCCGCCGTCATGGCGCTGGGCAATGCCTTGGGCGCCGATACGTCTGCCGACGGCGATGTGATCGAGGATACCGCCCCAAGGGCAGGAGCGGCCCCTGGGTCTGCGCCTGCACGGGCAGGTTCGGCCAGGGAGAGTGCCAGCGCCAGCGCCGATGCCTTGTCGGCCCTGATCAATCTTGGCTATGCTCAGGGAGAGGCGGCGGCAGCCGTGGCAGAGGCGTCGGGCAGCGACCAGTCCGCCGATGCCCCGACGCTGATCCGCGCCAGCCTCAGGCTTTTGGCGCCGAAGGGATGACATGACCCAACCAGACCCCGCCCTGCGCGCAACACCCTTGCCCGACGATCTCGACCGGTCGCTGCGGCCGCAGACGCTGGATGATTTTGTCGGCCAGCAAGAAGCGCGGGCGAATTTGCGGGTCTTCATCGAAAGCGCCCGGATGCGCGGGCAGGCGATGGACCATACGTTGTTTCACGGGCCGCCGGGCCTTGGCAAGACGACGCTGGCGCAGATCATGGCGCGCGAGTTGGGGGTGAATTTCCGCATGACCTCGGGCCCGGTTCTGGCGCGGGCGGGGGATCTGGCGGCGATCCTGACCAATCTGGAGGCGCGGGACGTTCTGTTCATCGACGAAATTCACCGGCTTAACCCGGCGGTGGAAGAAGTTCTTTACCCGGCGCTGGAAGATTTCGAGCTGGACCTGGTGATAGGCGAGGGGCCGGCCGCGCGCACGGTGCGGATCGAGTTGCAGCCCTTTACGCTGGTCGGTGCAACGACACGGATGGGGCTTTTGACCACGCCCCTGCGCGACCGGTTCGGCATTCCGACGCGGTTGGAGTTTTATTCGGTGGCCGAGCTGGATCATATTGTCACCCGTGGCGCCCGGCTTTTGGATGTTGAGAGCGATCCGGCAGGAACTTTGGAAATTGCCCGCCGTGCACGCGGCACGCCGCGCATCGCCGGTCGGCTTTTGCGCCGGGTCGTCGACTTTGCGCTGGTCGAGGGCAACGGACGCCTGACCAAGGAGATTGCCGATGCCGCCCTGACCCGGCTTGGCGTCGATCACCTTGGCCTTGACGGGGCCGACCGGCGTTATCTGCGACTGATTGCCGAAAATTACGCGGGCGGGCCGGTCGGGGCCGAAACCCTGTCTGCCGCCCTGTCAGAGGCGCGGGATTCAATCGAAGAGGTGATTGAGCCTTACCTTCTGCAGCAGGGCCTGATCCAGCGCACCCCACGCGGGCGGATGCTCGCCTCCAAGGCCTGGACCCATTTGGGACTGACCGAACCCAAGGCGCCGGGGCAGGGCGATCTCTTCGTCAAGTAGGGCAATCCACAGGTGCTGCTCCATCGATCTGCCGGGTTGAAGGGCCGGGGCGATGGCGGTAAGGGCGGGCGCACAGGCAGTCAGGGGGAAGGCCGCGGCAATGGATCTTTCGGCGGAGATGGTAGAACGGTACTTCAGTGGCGCCGACGGTGCCTACCGGTTTGCCCGCTGGGGGAGGCCGATCGTGCCGGTAGTCTTTGGGGTGGAGGCGGCGACGCTGGCCGTGGTAAAGGGCGCGGTCGAGGCTGTTGTCACGCAGGCCGGTCACAAGATGGCCGAAACCGATGCCGAACTTGGCGCCAATCTGATGGTGTTTTTCTTCCGCGAATGGGACGAATTGCCAGACGTGCCCAACCTCGACCGCCTGGTGGAGGGGTTGGCGCCGCTGGTTGCGCGGCTGAAGGCCGAGGGGGCGGATAATTACCGGCAGTTCCGCTTTGACGAGGCAGGGGCGATCCGCGCCTGTTTCTGCTTTGTGCGCATGAGCGATGCGCTGGCCGA
>JBARVM010000014.1:0-8000 GCA_049646265.1 Paracoccaceae bacterium | reverse complement strand
GCAAAGGTGCCCTGCACTTCCTCGCAGGCGCGCACGCAACGCGAACAGACGATGCATTTCGACGGGTCATAGCTGAAATAGGGGTTGCTGTCGTCCTTGGGCAGCCAGTCGGGGTTTGCCTCGCCATTCTGGCGGGCCTCGAAATGGGTGGCTTTCGCTTCATAGCGCACATCGCGCAAGCCAACGGCGCCAGCCTGATCCTGCAATTCGCAATCGCCATTGGCCGCGCAGGTCAAACAGTCCAGAGGATGGTCCGAGATATAAAGCTCCATCACACCGCGCCGCAGCTGCTTCAACCGCGATGTCTGGGTGTGAACGACGATACCGGGCGCCACGGGCGTGGTGCACGAGGCGGGCGTGCCGTTGCGGCCCTCGATCTCTACCAGGCAGAGACGGCAAGAGCCGAAAGCATCGACCGTATCGGTGGCGCAAAGTTTTGGGACGGCTATGCCGGCCTCGAACGCGGCGCGCATGATGCTGGTGCCTGCCGGAACGGTCACTTCGAACCCGTCAACGGTCAGGGAAACCATTTCCTTGGACTTTGCCGCGGGTGTGCCGAAATCGGGATCGGGGATGATGAAGTCTTTCATTCGGCGGCCTCCTTCGCTTTGGCGAAATCGTCAGGGAAATGGGTCAGCGCGCTCATCACCGGATAGGGTGTGAAACCGCCAAGGGCGCAGAGCGAGCCGAATTTCATCGTGTTGCAAAGATCGGTCAGGATCTCCGTGGCACCTGTATCGCCCGCGGCGATCCGGTCGACGGTTTCAACGCCGCGCACCGCGCCAATGCGGCAGGGTGTGCATTTGCCGCAGGATTCAATGGCGCAGAATTCCATGGCGAAACGCGCCTGTTTCAGCATGTCGGCACTATCGTCGAATATGGTCAGACCAGCATGTCCCACCAGCCCCTCCTTGCCAGCGAATTCTTCGTAGCCAAAGGGTGTATCGAACAGGGCGCGGGGGAAATAGGCGCCCAAAGGTCCGCCCACCTGCACCGCCTTGACCGGTCGGCCAGAGGCCGTGCCCCCGGCAATATCATCAACGATCTGGCCCAGCGTCAGGCCAAAGGCCGTCTCATAAAGCCCGCCGTATTTCACGTTACCGGCGATTTGCAGTGGAATTGTACCACGCGACCGGCCAAGGCCGAAGTCACGATAATGTGCCGCGCCTTTTTCAAGGATCACTGGTACCGAGGCGAGCGAGATAACATTGTTGACGACCGTTGGTCGGCCAAGGAACCCTTCGAGCGCGGGCAAGGGCGGCTTGGCCCGCACAACGCCACGTTTGCCTTCGAGCGAGTTCAGAAGACTGGTTTCCTCGCCGCAGACATAGGCACCTGCGCCGACGCGGATTTCCATGTCAAAGGCGATGCCCGACCCAAGGACCGAGGCCCCCAAAAGCCCGGTCGCCCGGCCATTGTTGACCGCGCGTTCCATGATCTCGATCGCATCTGGATATTCAGAGCGGACATAGACATAACCTTTGGTCGCACCGACGGCGACGCCCGCAATGATCATGCCCTCGATCAGGGTGAAGGGGTCGCCCTCCATGATCATCCGGTCGGCAAAGGTTGCGCTGTCGCCCTCGTCGGCATTGCAGACGATATATTTCTGATCGGCCTTGGCCCCGGCCACCGTGTTCCACTTGATACCGGTCGGAAAGCCCGCGCCACCCCGGCCACGCAGCCCGCTTTCGGTCACTTCGGCAATGATGTCGGCGGTGCTGGCCATGCCAAGCGCCCGGCGCAGGCCGACAAGGCCGCCGTGCGCCTCATAGTCTCCAAGCGACAGGGGGTCTATGATCCCGCAGCGGGCAAAGGTCAGCCGCGTCTGGGACTTGAGAAAGGGGATTTCCTCGGTCAGCCCAAGGGCCAGAGGGTGAGTGCCGAATTGCGCGTCAAAAAGCGCGGCGACATCATCGGCGGCAACCGGGCCAAAGGCCATGCGGCCCTTGTCTGTTTCGACCTCCAGAAGCGGCTCCAGCCAGATCATGCCACGGCTACCGTTGCGGACCAGCTCGATTTCGATTCCGCGCGCTGCGGCTTCGGCCCGAACGGCCTTGGCGACATCATCGGCACCCAAAGCCTTGGCTGCGGCATCAAGGGGAACGAATATCTTCATGCTCAGGCCCCCGCTTCGGTCAGGATTTTTTCAAGCTTCTTGTCGTCCACGCGCCCGACGACCTTGCCGTCAACCAGTGCCGCCGGCCCGCAGGCGCAAAGGCCAAGGCAGAAAACCGGTTCCAGCGTGACATTGCCGTTCTTTGTGGTGCCGTGCCAGTCAACACCCAGCCGCGCGCGGGCCTTGTCGGCCAAAGCATCGGCACCCATGGCCTGACAAGCCTCTGCCCGGCAGATCTTGACCACATGGCGGCCCGCCGGCTCTTCGCGGAAATCGTGATAAAAGGACATCACACCATGCACTTCAGCCCGGCTGATGTTCAAGGCTTCGGCGATGATCGGCAGCGCGCCTTGCGGCACATGGCCAAATTCAGCCTGGATGGCATGGAAGATCGGCAAAAGCGGCCCTTCCAACCCGCTGCGTTCCGCGATGATCTCGGCGATGCGATCATCCTCTGGGGTGGTGGGCATGGGCAATCCTCCGGCACAATTCGTCCGGGCACCTTTACGCCCCAGTCATTCGAATCTCAATTCAATTATGTCGTTATCTGATAGCTTTTTCCTATCAAACCTGCGCGACCCGCCGCGCCTCCTCCAGCAGGGCGGCAATCACCGGTGTGTGCGGCTCTCTCCACGGGGCAATAAGGCCGACAAGATGGCGCGAGCTGCTGTCAGCGATGGGCACCGCAACCATGCCAGAGCCTTTGCCAAACATGTCTGCCACCGTCTGCGTGACGATAGAGGCCCATCGCCCTGTCGCCACATGGGCCACCAGCGCGATAGAGGAGTTGGATTCCACATTTGGCGATACATCTGCGCCCGCGGCCGACAGGTGCTGATTGATGATCCGCCGGTTCTGCATGTTTTCGGTCAACAGGCAAAGCGGCTGCGCCGCCGCCTCCCGCCAGGTGACAGAAGCATGTTTGGCGATGTCGGTCGTGGCCGAAACCAGAAGATGATAGCTTTCGAGGTAGAGCGGCACCTGCGCGACCCGACCCAAAGGTTCATTTTCCAGATAGGTAATGCCCGCATCAATCTCCAGCCGGTCAATGCTTTCCAATATTTCGTAAGAGGTCTGCGACAGGATCGTCACCCCGACATTGGGGTTGCGGGTAAGGTAAGGCACGGTCAAGCGCGCGATCATGGGCAGCGCGGTCGGAATGACGCCAAGCCGCAGGTTTCCCGACACGCCAGAGCGCAGCGCGCGCATTTCCTCGCGCATGGTGCGCGTGTCGCCGACAATCCGCAGCGCCCAGTCCAGCACCCGTTGTCCTTCCGGCGTCAGACCCTGAAACCGCGCGCCGCGAAAAACCAGCTGCACGCCAAGCTGGTCTTCAAGCTGCTTGATCGCACTGGACAGCGATGGCTGTGTCACGCCCACGGCCAGTGCCGCGCGGCCAAAGTGACGCTCGTTGGCCAGGGCGATGAACATTTCCAGCTTGTCTAACATGGCGCGATCCTATCCAGCTGCCTTCTGCAGGGAAAGACCGCTTTATCATTGTCCAGACCGCCGCAGATGACTACATCGGTGCGTATGAGACGTTTCATCCCTTTCCTGAAATCGCCGCCACTTGTGCCGGTCATCCAACTGCGGGGCGCTATCGCCTCTGGCGGGCGGATGGGCGGGTTGAACGATGCCAGCCTTGCCCCGGTTATCGATCGCGCCTTTCGCAAGGGCAAACCGCAGGCCGTGGCGCTCGTTATCAATTCGCCCGGCGGCTCGCCGGTGCAATCCTCGTTGATCGCCGCGCGGATCCGGCGACTGGCAGATGAAAAGAATATCCCCGTTCATTGCTTTGTCGAAGATGTCGCGGCTTCCGGCGGCTATTGGCTTGCGACGGCGGCCGATGACATCTGGGTCGATGAAAGTTCTGTCGTGGGATCCATTGGCGTCATATCGGCAGGCTTCGGCTTTCCCGAACTTCTGGCCCGCCACGGCGTTGAACGGCGCGTGCATACTGCGGGTGCATCGAAAAGCTTTCTCGACCCGTTCCGCCCCGAAAAGCCCGAGGATGTCGCCCGGTTGACGGCGATTCTGGAACCGATCCATCAGGCCTTCAAGAACCAGGTCAGCCGCCGCCGCGCCAGCCGCCTGCCCGCTGACCGGGACCTTTTTACCGGCGATGTCTGGGTTGGCCAGGCAGGTGTCGACGTTGGTCTTGCCGATGGTATCGGGCACCTGACCCCCAAGTTGCAAGAGCGTTACGGCAAGAAGGTGCGACTGGTGCCATACGGCCTTAAACGGCCCCTGTTCCAGCGGTTCAGCGGCAAACTTTTGTCTGACGCTATGGCAGAGATGGAGGAGCGGGCGCTTTGGGCCCGTTATGGTCTTTAGATGCTGGCAAAGATCGCCGTTCTGTTCCTGATCATCATGGCGGTGCTGGGCCTTTGGGGCCGTTTCAGCACGCGGCGCCCGCGCGGCCAGTTCTGCAGCTATTGCGGCAAGGCAAGGCCCTGCGGCTGCCCCAAAGGTGCCGCATGAAACGGGCCTTGGTGACAGGGGCGGGCCGTCGGCTTGGCCGGGAAATGGCGCTTTATCTTGCCGGGCGCGGCATCGATGTCGCGGTCCACTATTCCCGTTCGGCAACCGCGGCAGAGGATACGGCTGCCGCTGCCTGCGCCCTCGGCGTGCAGGCCATTGCCCTGCGCGCCGACCTTCTGGATGAGGCAGAGACCGGTGGTCTGATCGGCAAGGCAGCTGCGGCGCTTGGCGGGCAGCTGGATCTTTTAGTCAACAACGCCTCTACCTTTGACTATGACAATATCCGCAGCGCCACCCGCGAAAGCTGGGACCGCAATATCGGCACCAACCTGCGCGCGCCTTTTGTGCTGACCCAGGCCTTCGCTGCCCAGGCGCCCAATGCCGAACGTGGCCCCGATGGCGCACGCGCACAGGCGCTGGTCGTCAATATGCTGGATCAGCGGGTCTTGAAACTGACCCCGGAATTCATGAGCTACACGATCGCCAAGATGGGACTTTGGGCACTGACCCAGACTGCTGCCCGTGCCCTTGCCCCCGATATCCGCGTCAATGCTATCGGCCCCGGATCGACGCTGAAAGGTGAACATCAGTCGCAGGAACAGTTTGACGGCCAGCGTGCCGCCTCGATCCTCGAACGGGGCGCCAATGCCGAAGACATTATTGCGGCGCTTGGATATTTCATCGACGCGCCCGCCGTGACCGGCCAGCTGATCTGTGTTGATGGCGGCCAGCATCTAGGCTGGAAGACGCCCGACATCCGGGGCCGCCAAAGCTAGAACGGGCTGACGCAGGGGCAAGAAAATGCGGTTCGGATGGTGAAACAGCTTTCAGTTGTCCACTTTTCGTACGCCTTTCACATTTCCGTCATAAATATCTCAATGGTTTCAGTGATTTATGTTCGTAAAACAAAATAACAAATAAAAACAACAGGTTAAAAACTGCCTAAAAAATGGGCAAATCAGCGAAACCCGCTCATGGCAAGGAAAATTCCAAAATGGCCAAACCTTTTCACCAGACTTATCCACAGAAATCGTGGACAGGTTTCCCTTGCGGATAGTGCGATAAGATTGCAGCCAGAAGACAGAATCACTCCCCCACTTCCACGCCGACCGAGAACGCCGTGACCGACACCAAACAACCCCAGACAGGCCATGCTGTCATCCAGTCCTACCTCAGGCTGTTGACCGCCCAACCCGGCGTCTATCGCATGCTGGATGCAGAGGCGCGGGTGCTTTATGTGGGCAAGGCGCGCAACCTCAAGGCACGGGTGTCGAACTATGCGCGCCCGTCTGGCCACAGCGCCCGTATCGCGCGGATGATCAGCCAGACCGCCTCTATGATGTTTCTGACCACAAGGACAGAGACCGAGGCGCTGTTGTTAGAACAGAACCTGATCAAGCAGCTCAAGCCGCATTTCAACGTGCTTTTGCGCGACGACAAAAGTTTCCCCAATATTCTGGTATCGAAGGAACACGCCTTCCCGCCGATCAAGAAACATCGGGGTGCCAAATCCGAAAAGGGGAACTACTATGGCCCCTTTGCCAGCGCAGGTTCCGTAAACCGCACGCTCAACCAGTTGCAAAAGGTCTTTTTGCTGCGCAACTGCTCGGACGCGATGTTTTCAAGCCGCAGCCGGCCCTGCCTGTTGCACCAGATCAAACGTTGCGCCGCGCCCTGTACCGGGCTGATTTCGCAGGCCGACTATGCAGCATTGGTGGCCGATGCCGAACGTTTCCTGCAAGGCCGGACGACGGCTGTACAAAAGACGCTTGCCGAGGACATGGCCAAGGCCGCCGAAGCGATGGAATATGAACGGGCCGCGGCACTGCGCGACCGGATCAAGGCGCTGACGCAAATCCAGCAGGGACAGGGCATCAACCCCCGCAGCGTGCCAGAGGCGGATGTGATCGCCCTGCATCTGGAAGGCGGGCAGGCCTGTGTACAGGTCTTCTTCATCCGCGCCAATCAAAGCTGGGGCAACCGCGACTTTTACCCGAAAACCGGGGCGGGTGCCGAAGAGGCAGAGGTGTTGGAGGCATTTCTGGGCCAGTTTTACGCCAACAAGGAACCGCCTCGACTGATCCTTCTGTCCCGACCGATCGAGGATGCCGACCTGATGGTGGCGCTTTTATCGGAACGTGCCGGGCGCAAGGTGGAACTGGCCGTGCCTCAGCGCGGCGAAAGGGCGGAACTGGTTGAGAACGCCGCCCGCAATGCCCGCGAAAGCCTCGCGCGCCGGATGAGCGAGACTGCCGCCCAGTCGAAATTGCTCGAAGCTTTGGCCGATGCTTTTGATCTCGACGCCCCGCCAAAACGGATCGAGATCTATGACAACTCGCATATTCAGGGCACCAATGCCGTCGGCGGCATGGTCGTGGCCGGGCCAGAGGGGTTTATCAAAAGCCAATACCGGAAATTCAATATCAAAGGCACCGACATCACCCCCGGCGATGATTTTGGCATGATGAAGGAGATGCTGACCCGCCGTTTTGAGCGGTTGCTGAAAGAGGATCCAGACCGGCAGTCGGACAGGTGGCCAGACCTTCTGTTGATTGACGGGGGCGCGGGCCAGGTCAGCGCCGTTCACTCAATTCTGGAAGATCTGGGGATCGAGGATCTGGCAATGGTCGGCGTCGCCAAGGGGGTCGACCGTGATCTTGGCAAGGAAGAGTTTCACCGTCAGGGTCAGCGTCCCTTTGCGCTGCCCCATAACGCGCCGGTCCTATATTACGTTCAGCGCCTGCGGGACGAGGCGCACCGCTGGGCCATCGGCGCCCACCGCGCCAAACGCGCCAAGGCGATCGGGGCAACACCACTTGATGAAATTCCCGGAATTGGCGCAGGGCGCAAACGCGCGCTTCTGGCGCATTTTGGCAGCGCCAAGGCCGTAGCGCGTGCGGGCCTGACGGATCTGCAGGCGGTGCCCGGCATTTCGTCCGCCATCGCCAAGGTCATTCACGACCACCTCAATACAAAGGATTGAGTGCTAACGGTCCGCAACCCTGATCAGCTGGCGTAATTGGCGCCTTCCTCATCCAGAATGGCGCGCAGTTCGGCCAGGTGCCGCTCTGCCTGACTGGGGTAATCTTCCAGCTCGGCTGCAGTTTTTTCGGCAACTTCGTGGCTAAGCACCCGCAGTTTCTGCCCGGTCTGCAGGGCGCGGATATAGGTTTCGGCAGCCCGCTCGAAATAATAGAGCCGGTTGAATGTGTCGGCGACATCGGAACCGAGGATCAGGACACCATGGTTGCCCATGATCATCACCTTCTTTGACGGGTCGGAAAGGGCCGCGGCGCAGCGTTCGCCCTCTGCCTCAAAGGCAAGGCCGCCGAAATGTTCGTCGATGACGTAGCGGTTGTAGAAGGTGGCGGTATTCTGATCGATTGGCAGCATGTTGCTG
>JBARVM010000013.1:0-6008 GCA_049646265.1 Paracoccaceae bacterium | reverse complement strand
ACAGATGCGGTGGGGCGTGATATCCTGTCGCGACTGATCCACGGTGCACGCTTTTCGCTCTTCATCGGCTGTGTGGTGGTGACCATCTCCCTTTTGGGCGGGGTGGTGATCGGGCTGATCGCCGGCTTTTTCGGCGGCTGGGTGGATACTGTGATCATGCGGGTGATGGATGTGATCCTCGCCTTTCCCTCCCTGCTTCTGGCGCTGGTGCTGGTGGCCATTCTGGGCCCGGGTCTGACCAATGCGATGATTGCTATTGCCCTTGTTCAGCAACCGCATTTTTCGCGCCTGACGCGGGGGGCGGTTCTGGGCGAATTGCCACGCGAATATGTGATGGCCGCACGTGTGGCCGGTGCCGGGCGCTTGCGGCTGATGTTCTGCACCATCCTGCCCAACTGCCTTGGCCCGCTGATCGTGCAGGCGACCCTGTCCTTTTCGGGCGCCATCCTTGATGCTGCGGCACTTGGCTTTCTCGGCATGGGTGCGCAAAGGCCGACACCGGAATGGGGCACGATGCTGGCCGAGGCGCGCGAGTTTATCAGCGCGGCATGGTGGGTCGTGACCTTTCCGGGTCTTGCGATCCTGATCACGGTGCTGGCGATCAATCTGGTGGGCGACGGCCTGCGCGATGCGTTCGATCCCAAGATGAAGCGGAGCTGAGTGATGAGCAATCTTCTTGAAATCCGCAATCTGACCGTCTGTTTTGACACGGCCCTTGGTCCGATGAAGGCGGTGGACGGCGTGGATCTGAGCGTGAAAGAGCGGGAGGTTCTGGCCATCGTCGGTGAAAGCGGCTCGGGCAAGTCTGTGGCGATGCTGGGGGTGATGGGTTTGTTGCCGCCCACGGCCACGGTTACGGCCGATGTGCTGCGCTATAGCGGGCGCGACCTTCTGACCATGTCTACCCCGGAGCGCCGCAAGATCGTCGGGCGTGAAATCTCGATGATCTTTCAAGAACCGATAGCCAGCCTCAACCCGTGCTTTACCGTCGGCTTCCAGATGGCAGAAGTTCTGCGCACCCATCTGGGGCTCGACCGCAAGGCGGCCCGCGCCCGCACGGTCGAACTTTTTTCGCAGGTGGGTATTCCCAATCCTGAAAGCCGCCTTGGCTCCTTTCCGCATCAGATGTCGGGTGGTCAGTGCCAAAGGGTGATGATCGCCATGGCGATTGCCTGCAACCCGCGTCTGTTGATCGCGGATGAACCGACGACGGCGCTAGATGTGACCATTCAAAAGCAGATTCTCGACCTGCTGGTCTCGCTTCAGGAAAGGCACGGGATGGGTCTGATCATGATCACCCATGATATGGGCGTTGTGGCTGAAACCGCCGACAGGGTGATCGTGCAATATCGCGGGAAAAAGATGGAAGAGGCGGATGTGCTGAGCCTGTTCGAGGCGCCAAAGCACGCCTACACAAAGGCGCTCTTGTCCGCGCTGCCTGAGAATGCCACGGGGGACCGGCTGCCCACGGTGGGCGAAATGATGGGGGCAGAATGATGAGCGCGAAAGCTGGTAGCGCCGTTCTGGAAGGGCGCAACATTACCCGTGACTATCTGGTCGGTGGCGGCCTGTTTGGCGGCGCCAAATTCGTCCGGGCGCTGAAAGGTGTCAGCTTTTCGGTCGAGCAGGGCAAGACGTTGGCCATCGTTGGCGAAAGCGGTTGCGGCAAATCGACCCTTGCGCGGATCATCACCCTCATCGACCCGGTTACGGACGGGGAGTTGTTTCTGGACGGCCAGCAAATTGACGTCGGCAAGGGTTCGCCCGGCCGCGAGATGCGGCGCAAGGTGCAGATCGTCTTTCAAAACCCCTATGGCTCACTCAACCCGCGTCAAAAGGTCGGCCATATGCTGACCGAACAGTTGCTGCTGAATACCGACCACACAGCCGAGCAGCGGCGTGCAGAGGCGCATATGATGCTGGAAAAGGTCGGGCTGAAGTCAGAGCATTTCAACCGTTACCCGCATATGTTTTCGGGCGGGCAGCGGCAGCGGTTGGCGATTGCCCGGGCCTTGATGGTGCGGCCAAAACCGCTTGTCCTCGATGAACCGGTTTCGGCGCTGGATCTGTCGGTGCAGGCGCAGGTCCTGAATATCCTTTCCGATCTGCAGGACGAATTCGGGCTGACCTATGTATTCATCAGCCACGATCTTTCGGTGGTTCGCTATATCGCCGACGACGTGATGGTGATGTATCAGGGTGAAGTGGTCGAACAAGGTAGCCGTGATGCCGTCTTTTCCGACCCGCAACATGCCTACACCCGCACGCTCTTTGCCGCGACGCCGCGTGCCGATGTCGCCAGTATCCGGGCAAGGCTGGCGCAAAAACGGCCGGCCTGAGGCGCCGCGCCTAGGTGCGGCCCGCGCCGAACAGAAGCCGGTTGGCTAGGCGCGACAGCCGCTCCACCTCGACAAAGATCACCGGCGTGATGAAAAGCGTCAGTATCTGGCTGACCAGCAAACCGCCGACCACTGCAACGCCCAAGGGTTGGCGCAGTTCTGCACTGGCCCCGGCGCCAAGGGCGATGGGCAAGGCTGCGAAAAGCGCGCAGAAGGTGGTCATCATAATCGGGCGGAAACGGCGGGCTGCCGCCTCTTGTACCGCTGCGCCGGGTGCGCGGCCATCCGACCGCATCAGCGCCAGCGCTACGTCGATCATCATGATGGCGTTTTTCTTGACGATGCCGATCAGCATCAAGAGGCCGATCAGCGCGATGATCGAAAAGTCAAATCCGCCGAACCGCAGCGCCAAAAACGCGCCGAGCGCGGCAGAGGGCAGGCCCGAGAGGATGGTCAGAGGATGGGCGAAACTTTCATAAAGCACGCCCAGAACCACATAGATGGTCAGAACCGCTGCTGCGATCAACAGCCCGGTATTATCCGTCGATTGCCGGAATATCTGTGCCGCCCCGGCAAAGGACAGGTTGACAGAGGCGGGCAGCCCGATCTCCTCCCGCAGCGCTTCGACCCGCGCGGTGGCCGTGCCAAGCGACACGCCGGGCGGCAAGTTGAAAGAGAGTGTCACCGCAGTCAACTGGCCGGTCTGGTTGACAGAGACAGGGCCGGAACTGCGTACTACCCGCGCAAAGCTGGCCAGCGGCACATCGACACCCGCCGCTGAACGGACCCGCAAGCCCGCCAACGTCTTTTCGTCCCAACCCTGACGGCGGTCATATTCCAGAATGACATCGTAGCTTTCGCCGGTGGTCTGGATCTGCGTGGCGACAGATCCGCCAAAGGCCGCATCCAGTGTCTGGCGCAAGTCAGCCGCAGAAATGCCAAGCGCTGCGGCGCGGTCATGATCCAAGAGGACATCGGCTTGCAGCGCTCCCCCCTCAAGATCGGTGGCTGGGTCGGCAAAGATGGCGCTATCGGCTTCTATCGCCTGCAACAGGGTCTTTGACCAGGCGCGCGTCTCATTCGCATCGACCGCCTGCAGGACGACCTGATACTGGCTGCGACTGCTCCGCCCGCCCAGACGCAGGCTTTGCGATGGGGTGACAAAGGCGCTTAGCCCGGCAATAGCGCCCAGATCGCGGCGCAGGTCCGCGACCGTCGCCGCTATTGGCGGGCGCTCCTCCTTCGGTTCCAGCTGCAGGATCAGAAAGCCGGAATTGAAGGTCGCGCGGCCACCGAAGTAAGAGGTGACATGGCGAACCGCCGGATTGGCCAATGCCGCTGCCGCTGCGCGCTCTTGCAGCGTCTTCATCGCCTCATAGGAAATATCCTGTCGCGCGTTGAGAGAGATGGTGATGCGTCCGGTATCTTCTTCGGGAAAGAAGCTGCGGGGCATGTTCGTATAAAGCCAGGCAGAGCCGGCAAAGGTCGCGGCAAAGAGGCCAAGGATGACAAGGCGGTGTCGGAGGCACCAGCCGACCGCATCGCGGTAATGGCGGGTTTGCCGTTCGAACCAGCGTTCGGGCCGCTCGTCCGCTTTGGCCTCTTGCGGCAGGCGAGCCGCCAGCATTGGTGTGATCGTCAAGGATACGAGCGCAGAAAAAAGGATCGCCACGCTGACCACGATGCCGAATTCGGTCAGAACCCTGCCCACAACGCCGCCCATCAGCAAGATTGGCAAAAAAACCGCGATCAGTGACAGCGACATTGATATGATTGTGCCGGTCACCTCGCGGCTGCCTTCGATGGCGGCGTCAAAAGGCGCCATCCCGCCTTCAGCCTTGCGGGTGATATTTTCCAGCATGACGATCGCATCATCGACCACCAGCCCGACCGCCAGCGTCAGCCCCAAGAGCGAGATATTGTCGACCGAAAAGCCAAGCAGATACATGGCGCCAAATGTTGGCACCAATGACAGAGGGACGGCGAGGCCAGGGATCATCGTGGCGTTCAGCCGCCGCAGGAACAGAAAAATGACAAGGATCACCAGGCCGATGGTCAGCGCCATCGTGCCTTGCACATCGGCGATAGCCGCGCGGATAGAAGCGGAGGCATCGTTGACGACCGTCAACCGCATGGTGGGCGGCAGGGCTGACTCCATCTCCGGCAGCTTGGCAAGGATCGCATCGACGACCGCCACGGTATTCGCGTCGGGTTGGCGGCGAACGGCCAGCGTGATCGAGGGTTCCCCATCGAGCCAGCTTGCCTGATAGGGGTTTTGCAGCCCGTCACTGACCTCTGCCACATCGCCAAGCCGCACGATTCTGCCGTCCGGTCGGGCCACGATCAGCTGGCGAAAGGCATCCGCGTCAGTCAGCTGTGTCCGGGCATTGACGCTGAGAGTTTGCGACGGGTTGTAGAGCGAACCAGTCGGGGTCTGGTCATTGGCCGACGAAAGCCGGTTTGCCAGGTCGGCCAGCGACAGGTCGCGGCTGGCCAATTTTCCGGGGTCAACCGCCACGCGCACGGCATAGGTCTTTGATCCGTAGATCTGCGCCTGCGCCACGCCGTCGATGGTTGACAGGGCCGGCGCCAAAAGGTTCTGGGCCACATCGTCAAGGTCGGTCAGCGCAGCGCCCTGGCTGGTCAGCACCAGTATGATGACCGACCCGTCCGAAGGGTTGGATTTGCGGAAACTTGGCGGGCTGCGCATATTGGCTGGCAAGGAGCGGCTGGTACGGGCGATGGCTGCCTGCACGTCGGCGGCGGCCGCGTCGATATCGCGCGATAGGGCGAACTGCAGCGTGATGTTGGTCGAACCGGCCGTGGAGCTGGCGCTGATCGTGTCGATCCCGCCTATCGTCTCGAACTGTTTGATCAGTGGCGTGGCGACAGAGGCCGCCATCGTATCGGGCGAGGCGCCGGGTAGGTCAGCCGATACGCTGATCGTCGGAAAATCGGCATCAGGCAGGGCCGCCACCGGCAGTTGCCGATAGGCGGCGATGCCGGTGGCGAATAGCCCCACCATCAGAAGGATGGTGGCGACGGGCCTGCGGATGAAAAGTTCCGAGAAACTCATTGCGGGCTAACCGTGACCGCAGCGCCATCGGTCAGACGGTCCTGTCCTTCGATCACCACCTGATCGCCGGGGGAAAGCCCGGCAGTGACGCCTGCCATATCGCCTTCGCGCAGGGCCAGGGTAACCTCGCGCCGCGCGGCCTTGCCGTCGGCATCGACCACAAAGGCGATGGTCGCGCCGTCAAGCGGTAGCACAGCAATGGTTGGCACAAGGGTCAACCCCTCCACCTGGCCTAGCGTCACGTCGATCTGCAGCGACTGGCCGGGCCAGAAGGCCAGATCAGCATTTGGCAAAAGGGCGCGCAGGATAAAGGTTCCCGAAGCGCTATCGACGGCATTGTCGATAAAGACGACCTGACCCGATGCGGACCCGTCCGCTACCCCGCCCTGATAGGGGCTGACAGTCACGGCCGCCTGGCCGGCCTCTACCGCCGCGCGGGCAAGCGCCAGATCCGGTTCTGCCAGCGCAAATTCCGCATAGACCGGCGCGGCCTGAATAAGGGTCGCCACCGCTGTCCCCGGCGCCACATAGGTGCCGACCGCAACCTTCAGCGCGCCGATACGGCCGGAAAAGGGTGCGCGGATCTCTGTGTT
>JBARVM010000012.1:0-1858 GCA_049646265.1 Paracoccaceae bacterium | reverse complement strand
CACTACGACAGCCTTCTGGGCCGCATGGCCCAGTCCTATCGCAAGCGTCGCCAGACCATGGCAGAGGCTATCGAACAGCATCGGCTGGAGGTGGCGGGGGCCGCGGCATTTGGCGGATCAAGCTTCTGGATGAAGGCGCCTGATCATGTCGATTGCGGGCAGTTGGCGGCGGACCTGCGCGCCAAGGGTGTGCTGATCGAGCCGGGAGAGATCTTCTTTGATCCGACGGCCGCGCCGCGGAATTATTACCGGCTTGCCTATTCTTCCTGCGTGCAAAGCCGGATTGCCGAAGGTATCGAACTGATTGCCAGTCAGATCGCGCAGACTGGCGATATCTGATCGGCCCTTCTGGCCCTAAGACGGAAGGACCGCAGACGTTAGGTTCTGCGCAGACAGCTAAGGGGAGTTTCGCAATGAAGATGACCACCGAGGAAGCCTTTGTAAAAGTGCTTCAGATGCACGGGATCGAGCATGCTTTTGGCATTATCGGTTCGGCCATGATGCCCATTTCTGATATCTTCGGCGAGGCGGGCATTACATTCTGGGACTGCGCCCACGAAGGCTCTGGCGGCATGATGGCCGACGGCTTTACCCGCGCGACCGGCAAGATGTCGATGATGATCGCACAAAATGGCCCCGGCATTGCCAATTTCGTCACCGCGGTGAAAACCGCATACTGGAACCATTCGCCCCTCCTGCTCGTTACGCCGCAGGCCGCCAACAAGACCATGGGTCAGGGCGGTTTTCAGGAAATCGAACAGATGCGCATGTTCGCCGACTGCGTCGCCTATCAGGAAGAGGTCCGCGATCCTTCCCGCGTCGCCGAAGTGCTGAATCGCGTGATCATGAATGCGCGCCGCGCCTCTGCCCCGGCGCAGATCAACGTGCCGCGCGATTTCTGGACGCAGGTGATCGATATCGAGCTGCCGCAGATCGTTGCCTTTGAACGACCCGCTGGCGGTGAAGAGGCGCTGAGCAAGGCTGCCGAACTTCTTTCCAACGCCAAGTTCCCGGTGATCCTGAATGGCGCAGGCGTGGTTCTCGGTGGCGCCATCGGCGATTCGATGAAACTGGCCGAACGGCTCTCTGCCCCCGTCTGCGTCGGTTATCAGCATAATGACGCCTTCCCCGGCTCCCACCCGCTTTTCGCCGGCCCATTGGGCTACAACGGTTCCAAGGCCGCGATGGAGCTGATCGCCAAGGCCGACGTGGTGCTGGCGCTCGGCACCCGCCTCAACCCCTTCTCGACCCTGCCGGGATACGGCATCGACTATTGGCCGAAAACAGCCGCCGTCATTCAGGTTGACATCAACCCCGACCGGATCGGCCTGACCAAGAAGGTCACGGTCGGAATTGTCGGCGACGCGAAAAAAGTTGCGACCAGCATCCTTGCCAAACTTTCCGACACGGCCGGTGACGCCGGGCGCGACGACCGCAAGAACCTGATCGCCAAGACCAAATCGGCCTGGGCGCAGGAGCTGACCTCCCTTGACCATGAAGAGGATGATCCAGGCACCACCTGGAACCAGCGTGCCCGCGCGGCCAAGCCCGACTGGCTGAGCCCCCGCAAGGCATGGCGCGCCATTCAGGCCGCCCTGCCGAAGAATGCCATCATCTCTTCCGACATCGGCAATAACTGCGCCATCGGCAACGCCTATCCTTCGTTCGAAGAGGGGCGCAAATATCTGGCGCCCGGCCTCTTTGGCCCCTGCGGCTATGGCCTGCCGTCGGTGATCGGCGCCAAGATCGGTTGTCCGGATGTGCCGGTTGTCGGCTTCTCTGGCGACGGCGCCTTTGGTATCGCAGTGACGGAACTGACAGCTATCGGCCGCGAGGAGTGGCCCGCCGTGACCCAGAT
>JBARVM010000011.1:0-3172 GCA_049646265.1 Paracoccaceae bacterium | reverse complement strand
CGTCTTTCCCTTACGAGTTTTTCTGACAGGCTCACGTCACGTCGGTCCATTCAAAAGATTCGCACTATTCTTTCGTCAGGCGATCTTCGCCGAGCAAAGTGAACAACCGTTAAACAGGCGATAGTCGGCGCACTTGCCTTACCGACTCATTGCCATTGCGTCCCCCTCCGTGGCACCCTTCGGTTGTATCCGCGCCCATTACCAACCATCGGAGACGACATGGCTATTTTCCGCAACTTTCTGGTGATGTTGATCTGTCTGTTGGCCGGTCCGGCGCCTTTGCAAGCGCAGGTCCTGACCCCCGAAAGGCGCCTTGTGCTGCAGTCAGATGTCGATTTCGCCGGCAATGATCTACAGGCGCTTTATGACACCACGTTGGATCAGTGCGAGGCAAGCTGTCTGGCCAACCCAGCCTGTCAGGCGATCACCTACAATCAGCGGTCCAATGCCTGTTTCATCAAATCGGGTGCCGGGGAACCTGCGGTCTTTGTCGGCGCTTTGTCCGGTCTGGTCCTGTCTGCCGATCCGACGCTTGCCGATGGCGCACGGCAGCGACGGGCGGAGTTATCGATGCTGCAGGAAGAGGATTTCGCGCAGGCTTTGGCGCAGGCCCAGGGTCTGGCCAATGCGCATCTGGTGGGCGATCAATCGGCGGATGATCTGTTGACGGCAGGTTTGCAAGCACGCAATCGCGGCGATCTGCAGGCGGCACTGCGTTACCAGGGGGCGGCGCTCAACCTGACCGACGCGGCTGACCAGTGGGTTGACTATGGTGACCTTGCGCTTTCTCTGGCAGCCAGTTCTGCGGATCAGCAAAGCCACTACCGTTGGCTGGCCTTGTCGGCCAGTATCAATGGCTATCTGCGCGCGGGTGACGGGGTGGCAATGCGGGCCACGGCGCTGATCACGATGGCGCGGGCGCTAGAGACGGTCGGGCGCGGGTCCGAGATGATCGGGGCCTTGCAGCTGGCGCAGGAACTGGCGCCGCGCGACGATACGGCGGCGATGCTCGATCAGGCGATCGGCAAATATGGTTTCAATATCTCCGAACATCGCGTTGACAGCGATCAGGCAGAGCCGCGCATCTGCGCCATCTTCAACCAGCCGCTGATTGCGGCAGGCACAGATTATGCGCCCTTTGTCGCCCTGCCGGTGGCCGGGATGGCGGTGAGTTCCACTGATAATCAGATTTGCATCAGCGGGCTTCAACATGCCGAGCGCTACCAGATCACCTTTCGCCGGGGGCTTCCTGCGGCTTCTGGCGAGAAACTGGCCAAGGATATCACGCTTCTAGCCTATGTCCGCGACCGCACGCCTGCGGTGCGTTTTCCCGGCCGGACCTATGTGCTGCCCGAAACCGCGGAGGGGGGCATTCCTGTTGAAACCGTCAATCTGGCCAGACTGAACCTGACGCTTTACCGCCTGTCGGACCGCAATCTGGTGCAGGCCTTCCGCGACGATTTCGTGGCCCGGCCGCTTGATTTCTGGTCGATGGATTATTTCAACAGCCAGTTCACCGAAAAGGTCTGGCAGGGTAGCGCCGATCTGGCCCCGGCGGAAAGCAACCGCGACACCACCACCCGCCTGCCGATGGCAGAGGCGCTGGCGGGCCTTGGCCCCGGAATCTATGTTCTGGGGGCAGAGGCGCCCGATAGCGACCCCGATCAGGTGCCGCCCGCCCAACAATGGTTCGTCATTTCTGATCTGGGTCTTGCGACGCTGCAGGGGGTCGATGGTCTGCATGTCTTTGTCCGCGGCTTGTCGGATGCCGCTGCACGGGCGGGCGTTACCGTCAGCCTGATCAACCGCGCCAACAGCGTCATTGCCTCCGCAGAGACGGATGATCAGGGCTATGCGCTTTTCGCACCGGCACTGCTGGCCGGTCAAGGCAACGCCGCCCCGGCCTTGGTGACGCTGACCTTGGGGGATGATTTTGCTTTCCTCTCGCTGACAGAGCCAGAGTTTGACCTGTCCGATCGCGGCGTCTCTGGCCAGCCAGCCGCCCCTGCCATCGACGTTTTCATGGCGACCGATCGCGGTGCCTACCGCGCGGGCGAGGTGGTGAATGCGACAATTCTGGCCCGCGACCCGTCGATGCGTGCCATCGAAGGGCTGGCCCTGACCGCCCGGCTATTGCGGCCCGATGGTGTCGAATATGCCCGCACTATTGCCGCCGATGCTGGGGCGGGTGGCCGCGCCGTCGCCTTTGCCATCGGCGCCACGGCCCCGCGCGGCACATGGCGGCTCGAGGTTTTCGCCGAGGCAGAGAGCCGCACGCTCGCCTCCTCCGCTTTTCTGGTAGAGGATTTCCTGCCCGAGAGGATCGACTTTACCCTTGGCCTGCCCGACCAGCCACTTGTAACAGGGCAGGAGACAACCATAGCACTTACCGCGCGCTATCTCTTCGGGGCAGCCGCCGCCGATCTGCCGATCGAGGGCAACATGATCCTGACAGCGGCAGATAAGTTGCCAAACCTGCCCGGCTATCACTTTGGCCGATATGACGACCCGTTTCCCACTTATTTCGACCCGATCGGCGCGGAGTATCGGACCGTGGCGGACGGCACGGCCAGGATCAATGTGACCCTGCCTGATCCGGGGCCGGCCGGGGAAAGACCTCTGCGTGCGCTCTTTGCGCTGCGGATGGCCGAAGGGTCTGGCAGGCCGGTTGAACGCACCGTTGAACGGCTGATGTTGCCGCGTGCGGCGGTGATCGGCATCCGTCCGGCCTTTCAGGGCGATGTGGCCGAAGAAGCGGCAGGCGCACAGTTCGACCTGATTGCAATCGGGCCGGATGGCGCGCCGGTCGCGGCAAAGGCGCGCTGGGCCTTGAACCGGTTGGAGACGCGCTATCAATGGTACACGCTCTACGGTCAGTCGAACTGGGATGTCACCACCACCCGCTCCGAGGTCGCAAGCGGCATGGCCGATCTTCGCGCGGATGGCGCCGCCAATATCATCGCACCGGTGGAATGGGGCAATTACGAGCTGGTGGTAGAGAATGCAGACCACCCCGCAGCCTCGGCCTCTTACGCTTTCTACGCGGGGGGCTTTGCCTCTGCCGATGCGGTCAGAACGCCAGACGCGCTGGCGGTGACGCTCGACAAACCCGCCTACCGGCCCGGCGATACGGCGCATCTGCGGCTGGTGGCAGCGGCGCCGGGTGTCGGGC
>JBARVM010000010.1:0-3552 GCA_049646265.1 Paracoccaceae bacterium | reverse complement strand
CCCACGCCGTCAACGAGATCGGCGCGCGCGCCCTTTGCGCAATCAAAGGCCACCGGCAGCCGCACAGGTGGCATCCAGCGCCGCACCACCACGGCATCGGCAATGAAAACACTTGCGCCCTGCGGTGACAGTACCATGCCGGTCTTGTCCACGCCGACAAATCGCTGTGTCAGCGGAAAGACATAACTCCACGGCCGGTAAAAGGCCCGGTCGGCCGGCGCGCTGGCCACCTTGAAACTTTCGGGCAGTTGCGCCTGTACCCGGGGAAACCAGCTATATTCATTCCAGATGGTAAAGGCGAGCATGGCCGCACCTATACCCGCGGGCATGATCCAGCGCGGCAAACGACCGCCGCTGATCCGGTTCAGAAGATGCAGAACACCGGCAACACCAATGGCCGCCGCCGCCATCGCGATCATATCCATCAGCATCCGCTGCCCGCCCCTTGCTATGTCAGAAAAAGAGACGCGCCCCCGGAAGGGGCGCGCCAATGGTTTCTTGGCTACTCAGTGCGTGGCAGCGCCTGCACCGCGCGGCACCCGGATCGATTCCACCAGCTCCTGCACTTCGGCCGGGGGCTCTTCGGTCGCGTTCGACACGACATAGGCCACGACGAAGTTGATCAGCGCACCGATCGCCCCGAAGCTTGTCGATTTGATCGACAAAAGCAGCGGATCGGCATCGGTAAAGCTGTTGGTGCCCGGCACAAAGAACCATCCCTTGTGCAGGAAGATGTAGATCAGAGTTACCCCAAGACCGGCCACCATGCCGGCAACCGCGCCGGAATTGTTGATCCGCTTGAAGAAGATCCCCATCATCAGCGCCGGGAAGATCGACGATGCAGCAAGGCCGAAGGCAAGCGCCACGGTCTGTGCCGCAAAGCCCGGCGGATGAAGGCCAAGGATCGTTGCCAACACGATCGCGATCCCCATCGAGATACGGGCTGCCAGAAGCTCACCCTTTTCAGAGATGTTGGGGTTGATGGTACCCTTGATCAGGTCGTGGCTGATCGCCGAGGAAATTGCCAGCAAAAGTCCAGCCGCCGTCGAAAGGGCCGCTGCAAGGCCACCGGCCGCAACCAGCGCGATCACCCAACCCGGAAGCCCGGCAATCTCTGGATTGGCCAGAACCATGATGTCGTTATTCACCGTCAGTTCCGAACCGGCCCAGCCTTTTTCAGTTGCAGCAGCGACGAATTCCTCGTTGGTATTCTTGTCGTTGTAGAACTGGATCAGCCCATCACCATTCTTGTCTTCAAACTTCAGCAGGCCGGTCACTTCCCAGTTCTTCATCCAGTCCGGGCGCGCCTCGTAAGCGATAGGATCGGATTGCGAACCATTGGGATAGATATTGTCGATCAGGTTAAGGCGGGCCATCGCACCGACCGCCGGGGCGACCGTATAGAGAAGTGCTATGAAAACCAGCGCCCAACCGGCGGATGCCCGTGCGTCAGCCACCTTGGGCACGGTGAAGAAACGCACGATTACGTGGGGCAGACCTGCCGTACCGATCATCAGCGACAGGGTGAAAAGCACCATGTTCAGTGTTGTGTCGGAATGGCCGGTATATTTGGAAAAGCCAAGATCCATCACAACTTGATCCAGTTTCGCCAGAAGCGGCATGCCCGACCCGGTATGTTCAGAGAACAGGCCGATCTGCGGCAGGAACTGACCTGTCAGTTGCAACGAGATGAAGATCGCCGGAATAGTATAGGCGACGATCAGCACGCAATATTGCGCCACCTGCGTATAGGTGATGCCTTTCATCCCACCGAGAACCGCGTAAGCGAACACAACCGCCGCGCCGATATAAAGGCCGGTTGACGCCTGAACCTCTAAAAAGCGCGAAAAGGCCACGCCAACGCCGGTCATCTGGCCGATAACGTAGGTGACCGAAGCCACGATCAGGCAGACAACCGCCACCAGACGCGCCGTCTGGCTGTAGAAGCGATCACCGATGAACTCTGGCACCGTGTATTTGCCGAATTTGCGCAGATAAGGCGCAAGCAGCATGGCCAGCAGCACATAGCCACCCGTCCAGCCCATCAGATAGCTGGAATTGTCGTAACCGACTGCCGCAATAAGACCGGCCATCGAAATAAAGGAGGCCGCCGACATCCAGTCAGCCGCCGTTGCCATACCGTTGACCACCGGGCTTACGCCCCGGCCTGCCGCATAGAACTCTGCGGTCGAACCCGCGCGGGCCCAGATCGCAATGCCGAAGTAGAGGGCGAAAGAGGCCCCTACCACCAGCAGGTTGAGTGTAAATTGATCCATTGCTCCTGCCCCCTTCTATTCGTCTACGCCATGCTCATGATCGATCGTGTTCATGCGCCGGGCATAAACGAAGATCAAAATCAGAAACACGAAGATGGAACCCTGCTGGGCAAACCAAAAGCCGAGGTCGGTGCCCCCGACAGCGATCCCCGATAGCATCGGGCGTAAGATGATGCCAAAGCCAAAGGACACCAGCGCCCAGATGATCAGACAGATCTTGATCAGCCGGATGTTGGCAGCCCAATAGGCGTTGGACGATGTTTTATCTGCCATTCCCTTTTCCTCCCATATGTCACGTCATGACTTTCAGGTGCCCCGAAAGGGAAACCTGTCCCTCCTCTGGCCGGATGAACCGGTCTTCTTGCCGGTTCCGGCCCGTCGCGCCCCCCGTAGGGTCCGCGTCTTCGTCAAGGCCCGTCCCCTGGGCCCTTACAGGTGGAAAGCCCCCACCTATTTTCTGTTCATCCGGTTGCCGATCAGATCATCGACAACCGAAGGATCGGCCAGCGTCGAGGTATCCCCGAGCGTGCCATAGTCATTTTCGGCGATCTTGCGCAGGATACGCCGCATGATCTTGCCTGAACGGGTCTTTGGCAGGCCCGGGGCCCACTGGATCAGGTCGGGCGAGGCAATGGGGCCAATCTCTGTCCGCACCCATTTCACCAGCTCTTTGCGCAGATCCTCTGTCGCCTCGACGCCGTTCATCAGCGTCACATAGGCATAGATGCCCTGCCCCTTGATATCATGCGGGTAGCCGACCACCGCAGCTTCTGCCACGGCTTCATGGGCGACAAGGGCGCTTTCCACCTCTGCCGTGCCCATCCGGTGGCCCGAGACATTGATCACATCGTCGACGCGCCCGGTGATCCAGTAATAGCCATCCTCATCCCGCCGGCAGCCGTCGCCGGTAAAGTAATAGCCCTTGTAATCGCCGAAATAGGTCTTCTGGAACCGCTCGTGATCGCCCCAGACCGTGCGCATCTGCCCCGGCCAGCTGTCGGCGATGCACAAGACACCCTCGACCCCGTTCCCCTCGATCAACGCACCGCTGGCCGGATCAAGGATCACCGGCTTCACCCCGAAGAAGGGCAAGGTGGCAGAGCCGGGCTTGGTCGGGATGGCGCCCGGCAGCGCCGTGATCATATGGCCGCCGGTTTCGGTCTGCCAAAAAGTATCCACGATCGGGCAACGGCCCTTGCCCACATATTTGTCATACCAGACCCAGGCCTCGGGATTGATCGGCTCGCCAACCGAACCGAGCAGTTTCAGCGAGGAC
>JBARVM010000009.1:0-1510 GCA_049646265.1 Paracoccaceae bacterium | reverse complement strand
GGTCGATGCCGTCAATGCGATCGATCCGGGGATAACGCTGGCGACGCTGCCCGATCTGCACGAGGTCAATGAAGGGCGCATGGTCGCTACCGTGAAGATCATTCCCTACGCGGTGGCTGGCGCAGCGCTGTCACGGGTTCTGGACGTTCTGGTGAAGGGCAGGGCAATTGCCGTTGACGCCTATGTTCCAAGGCGTGTCGCGGTGGTGGCGACCATGCTGCCGTCGCTGAAGCCGTCCGTCATGGACAAGACGATCAGGGTCCTTGCAGAACGGCTGACATTGTCGGCCTCGAAGATCGTCGCGGAACTGCGCGTGGCGCATACACAGGATGCAATCGGCGCGGCGATCGGCGAGTTGCTCCCGCAAAGCGATATCGTGCTTGTTTTCGGAGCGTCAGCGATCTGCGATATCGATGATGTCATTCCATCAGCGATCCGCGATTGTGGCGGCACCATCATCCATTTCGGCATGCCGGTCGATCCTGGCAACCTGCTGCTCGTAGGCGAGATCGATGCCAAGCCGGTAATCGGAGCGCCGGGATGCGCGCGAAGCCCCGCCGAGAACGGCTTTGACTGGGTGTTGCAGCGCGTGCTTGCCGGGCGCGCGATCAGCGCCGGCGAAATCACTGCCATGGGCGTCGGCGGATTGTTGATGGAGATCGGCTCGCGACCGCAGCCGCGCGAAGGAAGGCTCCAGGAATGAAACCTGCGGCGGTTATCCTTGCGGCCGGGCGCTCGACGCGAATGGGTGATGGAAACAAGATGCTTGCCGAAATAGCAGGCAAGGCGCTGGTGCGGATTGTCGGCGAAGCCGCCTGTGCCAGCAGTGCCGCGCCGGTGATAGCTGTCACCGGGCACCAGGGCGAGGCAGTGGCTTCGGAGTTGGCCGGGCTGGAAATCGATTGCAGGCACAATCCGGATTTTGCACAGGGCATGGCGGGTTCGCTGGCGGCGGGAATCGCGGCGTTGCCACACGATGCAAGCCACGCAATCGTGCTTCTCGGCGACATGCCGGGCATCACGGCGCAGATGATCGAACGGATGATCGCCATGGCGCAAGCAGCACCCGATGGTTCCATCATTGCGGCAAGCCATGGCGGCAAGCGCGGCAATCCGGTGTTGTGGCCGCACAGCGATTTCGCGGCCTTGTGCGCCATCAAGGGCGACAAGGGCGGTCGCGGAATGCTGGATGCCAACGAAGCCAGGGTGGTTCTGGTGGAGCTTGGCGAGGCGGCGGCGTTCGATGTCGATACGCCGCAGGCGCTGGAAAGGGCGCGCCATACCCATTCTTGAGAGTAGCGCCATTTCGGTGCGTTGTTGCAGGCTGGCGCCCGTGACTGCATTATGGCCTCATATCCCGAATAGGCGTGCCCGGAAGAAGCGGGATATGGAGTTCAGATGAAGGAACGCATCGTTGAGGCAATCCATCGCCGGTTCAAGGGGCGATGGCCGGATGCAGAGGAACGGGCACAAGTCTATTCCGGCTTGCGGACGCACGCGATCGGGAACC
>JBARVM010000008.1:0-4808 GCA_049646265.1 Paracoccaceae bacterium | reverse complement strand
ATCAGGGGCTGATCCGCGATTTCGGCCTTGCCGATCCACGCTTGGCCGTTGCCGGGCTCAATCCCCACGCCGGCGAGGGTGGTACCATGGGGCAAGAGGAGATGGCGGTCGTTCAGCCCACCCTTGCCCGGCTTCGCGCCGAAGGGATGCGGCTAAGCGGCCCCCATTCCGCCGACACGATGTTTCATCCGGAGGCGCGGGCGGGCTACGATGCGGCGATCTGCATGTATCACGATCAGGCGCTGATCCCGATCAAGACACTGGATTTCGACGGCGGGGTCAATGTGACGCTTGGCCTGCCCTTCATCCGCACCTCGCCCGACCATGGCACCGCCTTTGACATCGCCGGAAAGGGGCTTGCGAATCCCGCGAGCCTCATCGCGGCGCTGAAAATGGCGCAAGCCATGGCGCAGGCCCGCGCATGATCGCCGGCCCTTCAATCCCTTGCGCCACGGGCAGGCGCTAGCATGGCGCGGCTCGACGATCTGCCGCCCCTGCGCGAGGTCATTCGCCAGCATGACTTGCAAGCCCGCAAGGCGCTGGGGCAGAATTTCCTGCTTGATCTCAACCTGACGGCCCGTATCGCCCGCACCGCCCCCGACCTGCCCGGCAGCGATGTGATAGAGGTCGGCCCCGGCCCCGGCGGGCTGACCCGAGGCCTGCTGGCCGAAGGTGCCCGCCATGTCCTCGCGATCGAGAAGGACAGCCGCTGCCTGCCCGCGCTGGAGGAGATTGCCAAAGCCTATCCCGGCAGGCTCACCATCCTGCATGGCGACGCCCTGGACATCGACCCTTTGGCCCATCTGACCTCGCCGATCCGCATCGTCTCCAACCTGCCCTATAATGGCGGCACCGAACTTCTGGTGCGCTGGCTGACACCGCCCGAATGGCCACCATTCTGGCAAAGCCTGACCCTTATGTTCCAAAAGGAAGTGGCAGAGCGGATCGTGGCGCGGCCCGGCTCCAAGGCCTATGGGCGGCTGGCGCTTTTGGCGCAGTGGCGCTGCGACGTGCGCATCGCCATGGCCTTGCCGCCAGAGGCCTTCACCCCCGCGCCCAAGGTCCATTCAGCCGTCGTGCATCTGACGGCCCTGCCCGCCCCGAGGTTCCCGGCAGACGCCACGACCCTGTCGCAATTGACCGCCACCGCCTTCAACCAACGCCGCAAGATGCTGCGAGCCAGCCTCAGGGGCCTGCATCCCGAGATTGAGGCTATGTTGATCGCGGCTGGCATCGCCCCGACCGCGCGGGCCGAAGAGATTGCGCTGGAAGAATTCTGCAGCCTCGCCCGGCTATTGGCGGAAGCGCGCAAGGCAAAATAGGCGCCGGGGCGCCTATTTCATTCCAAGCCTTACTGTGTGTGCGCGGGCTGCGGCCCTACTCGGCATCCCCCGCGGGATCGACGGCAACGCTGGCCGCACTGGCTTCTTCTGCCGGCGCATCAGCCTTGGGGCGTCGCGGTCCACGCGGGGCGCGCGGTGCCCGATCAGCTGCAGGAGCGCTTCGCCGGTTCTTGGCCGGGCGCTCGCCACTACCCTGGAAAGGTTCGGGCGCGGAGGCGGCTGCATGGCGCATCTCCGGCGTTTCTACCAGCCCCGGGCCATCGTCATCGGCGAGGGATGCCAGCGGCGCGAAATCGGGCTGCTCATCCTCTTCCACCACGCGCCGGGGCTCATAGCGGTCCCGCCCGCCGCCGGAATCGCGGCCAGCGTCAGACCGGCCACCACCGTCATTGCGGTTGCCATCGCGATTTTCGGCATTGTTATTGCCGTTGCCGCCATTGCCATTGCCGTTATTGCCGCCGCTATTGTTGTTACCCTGCTGCTGGGATTGCCGCGCCTCTTGCTCGCGCGCCTGCTCCCGCATGGCTTCGCCCAAAAGGCGGGTGTAATGTTCGGCATGCTGTAAAAAGGCCTGCTCGGACACGCGATCATTGGACAGCTGGGCATCGCGCGCCAGACCAAGATATTTGTCGATGATCTGCTGCGGTGTGCCACGGACCTTCCCCTCGGGGCCGGAACTGTCAAAGACCCGGTTGATGACATTCCCGAGGGATCGCTGCCGGTTCGATTTAGACCATGAACGGGATTTTGATGATCTCATTTGCTTTCGAATTTTCAAGCCTAAGGCTGTGGGTCCCGTCCAAACGACATTCCTGAAAACGAATTTCTGTGGCGGAATGTCAGGTTGAGGGCTGAACGCTGCAGGCTGAACCATCTTTCAAGCCCGCTGCGCCCTTGTGTTTGCACGATGTTTTGCGCGAGGCAAGACGATTCGTTGCATAGCCGGGAAATTTCGCCGCCATAGATGGTGGAAACCGCTATTTTTAGCAGCCTGTCGTCATTTTTGCACCAAAAGGGCCCTGTCGCGCCCGTCCAGATCGCGGTGTAGATCAACCCGGCCAAAGCCCTTTTCCCGAAAGATCGCCGAAACCGCTGCTGCCTGGCTTGGGCCGATTTCCAGAATGATCCGCCCGCCTTCGGTCAGATGCGCCCCGGCCCCGGCCGCTATGGTGCGGTAGGCATCGAGCCCGTCGCCCCCGGGGCTGAGTGCCAGATGCGGCTCCCAACGCAGGACTTCGGGCGCGAGCAACCCCATTTCTGCCGCCGCAATATAGGGCGGGTTGGAGATAATGAGATCGAACGTGCCATCGACCGCGTCCCACCAGTCAGATTGGCGAAATTCGGCCCGCGCGGAAAGGCCCAGCGCCGCCGCATTGGTCCGCGCCACGCCCAGTGCCTTGGCCGAAAGATCGACGGCAAGCCCCTTTGCGGCCGGTCTTTCGGCCAGTAGCGTCAGGATCAGACAGCCTGTCCCCGTACCCAGATCGAGGAGCCGGTGAAATCCCCCCTCCAGTGCCAGGCTGACCAGAAGTTCGGTTTCCGGGCGCGGATCAAGCACATCGGGCGTTACCTGAAAATCGCGCCCGAAAAAGGCACGCTGGCCGATGATCTGGCTGACTGGCTGCCGTTCCTGCCGTGCGGCGATCAGCTGATCAAAACGGGCAAGCGCCTCCGGCCCCATCCGGTCGGGCAGAACCAGCGTCAGCCGGTCGGCCCCGATAGCCAGCGCATGGGCCATAAGACGGCGCGCATCGCCCGGTGCGCTCTCCACCCCGGACGCCACCAGCCGCGCCGTCGCCTGACGCAGCGCCTCGGCCACGGTGGGGTCCGCGCTCATCGCGCGTCCATCTCGGCCAGACGTTCTGCCTGATCATGGGCGACCAGTGCCGCGATTACCTCTTCCAGATCACCGGCGAGGATTGCCTCCAACCGGTAAAGGGTCAGGTTGATCCGGTGATCGGTCATGCGCCCTTGCGGGAAATTGTAGGTGCGTATCCGTTCGGACCGATCGCCGCTGCCCACCTGCAACTTGCGATCGGCGGCGCGGGCATCGTCGGCTCGGCTCCGCTCCATATCGAATAGCCGTGCCTTCAGGACGGCCATGGCATTCGCCCGGTTCTGATGTTGCGATTTCTCCGAACTCGTAACCACCAGACCGGTTGGCAAATGGGTGATGCGCACGGCGGAATCGGTGGTGTTGACATGCTGCCCACCCGCGCCAGAAGAACGCATCGTATCAATGCGGATATCGCTGGCCGGGATGTCGATCTCTACATCCTCTGCCTCTGGCAGCACAGCGACGGTCGCGGCAGAGGTGTGGATGCGCCCGCCTGCCTCCGTCTCTGGCACGCGCTGCACCCGGTGCACGCCGCTTTCGAACTTGAGCTTGGCAAAGACCCCCTCGCCCTCGATGCGCGCCATAGCTTCCTTGACCCCGCCAAGTTCGGTGCCTGCATATTCCAATAGCTCGAACCGCCACCCCTGCGCCTCGCTGTATTTCTGGTACATTCGCAAAAGATCACCGGCAAAAAGTGCCGCCTCTTCACCGCCGGTCCCGGGGCGGATCTCAAGGATCGCCGGGCGCGCATCGGCCGCATCCTTGGGCAAAAGCGCCAGCCGCAGTCGCCCTTCCATCTCGGGGATACGCGCGCGCAGCTTGGGCAGTTCCTCTTCGGCCAGCGCCCGCATTTCCGGATCGGCCAGCATCGCCTCCGCCTCTGCCAGATCGTCCAGCGCCTGACGATAGGCGGCGATTTCGGCGACCACGGGTTTCAGCTCCGCATATTCGCGGCTGAGACCGGCTATTTCGCCAGCCGGCGCACCGGCGCCAAGCTTCGCCTCAAGAAACTCAAGGCGCAGCGTTATTTGGGCGAGCTTGTCCATAGGTACCATGACAGCCTCATGGCCCGGCCTGCCGATCTGGTCAAGAGCCATGGGCAGGCCTTGTGCAGGAATGGCCCAAAACCCCAAGGCGGCGCTGAGGGCGCCTTGGGGATGGGTCTGCAAGCTGCGGCCCTTTTAGCGGCGGGTGCGTGCCCAATGGTAAAGGCAGATCAACTCGTAGGCCACATGCGCACCAGCGATGGCCGTGGCGCCTGTCGTGTCATACTGCGGCGAGACTTCAACGATATCGCCGCCCACCATATTGATCCCGGCGAGGTCGCGCAGCATGGCCGCGGCCTGCCAACTGGCCAGACCGCCCCAGACCGGCGTGCCCGTCCCCGGCGCAAAGGCCGGATCAAGCGCGTCGATGTCAAAGGTCAGATAGGCGGGATGATCGCCGACGATCTCCTTGGCGCGCGCCACCACCCAATCGGTGCCCTTTTCATGCACGGTGCGGGCGTCGATCACATTGACCCCCATGAAATCGTCGGTGACGGTGCGAATGCCGATCTGGACCGACCGCGCCGGATCTACCAGCCCAGCCTTGACCGCCTTGTAGAACATCGTCCCATGGTCGATCCG
>JBARVM010000007.1:0-2101 GCA_049646265.1 Paracoccaceae bacterium | reverse complement strand
TATAATGTCATGGGCGTGGCCAAGGCGGCGCTGGAATCCTCGGTCCGCTATCTGGCCAATGACCTTGGCCCGCAAGCTATCCGCGTCAATGCCATCTCTCCCGGCCCGATGAAGACTCTGGCGGGGGCTGCGATCGGCGGCGCGCGCAAGACCTTCCGCCAGACAGAGGCGAACGCGCCCCTGCGATCCAACGCCACGCTGGAATCGGTCGGCGGCACGGCGGTCTATCTGGCTTCCGACTACGGCTGTTTCACGACCGGAGAGATCATCCGCGTCGATGGCGGCTATCATGTTCTGGGAATGCCGCAGCCTGAATATTTGTAACGGCTGCAAAAACCGACAGGCGGCGCATATTTTTGCCAAACTTGCCCCCTAAGACCGGCACAACCAGAAGGGTATTCGCAGGTCGTTAATGTTGGAACTGGTTCTTTCACTGATCCTGTGCGCCGGCACTTTCGTCATTATTTCGGGTGGTTTGACGTCGCCGACAGGTCAGGGGATAGCCGGTTATGACCCGCAAGCCACGGGGCTCGGCCTTTTGGCAATCCTGGCGGCGGCCTATTTCTGGGGGCCGCTCTTCGGGATGGCGCTGATCGTCTCGGTGATGATCCACGAATACGGCCATGTCGCCGCCTACCGTATTTGCGGCCATGCCGATGCGCGCTTCCGCCTGATCCCGCTGATCGGTGGGGCGGCGATTTCCAACCAGCATCCCGCCAGCGAGGAAAAGGCCTTTTTCATTGCGCTGATGGGACCTGGCATCTGCCTTGCGCCAATGGTGCTGGCCTTTGCCCTTTCGGAATTTGCCGACGCGGCCAGCTACCCGCAGGTCGCCAAATCTCTCTGGGTCTTCGGATCGGTTACCGGCGCACTCAATTTCTTCAACCTCCTGCCGCTCTGGCCTTTGGACGGGGCTCATTGCCTGCGCGTGGTGATCAATACTTTCTGGCCCCGCGCCAGCCGCCAGCTTACCTATGCGATGGCGGGCTCGATGGTAGTAGCCGCGCTGTGGATGCAGTCGATCCTGTTGCTCTTGATAGCGCTCGGCAGCACGCGCGGCTTGCTTGCCGCCGAAAATCTGCAAAATGTTCGTCAACGAATGACCCCGGCAGGCGGCTCGCTGGCCCTACTGGCCTATGGCTTTACCGCAGCGGCGCATTTTCGCGGGGGCGAAGCGATTATCAAAAGCTTCCTGTCGCATTAGCGCACCGTTGCGCCTTGCGCCTTTGCCCCTGTTACCCCAAGCTTTGCAAAAAGGGGCGGGCAATGGGCATGCAGTTTTTTACTACAGTTGATGGCGCGCGGCTGGCCTATCGGGACGAAGGGCAGGGCCTCGCGGTTCTCTGTCTGGCCGGGCTTACCCGTAATGGCGACGATTTCAACTTTCTCGCCCCGCATCTGTCGCATCTGCGGCTGATCCGCCCCGATTACCGAGGGCGGGGCGCCTCTGATTGGACGGGTGCGGCCAGCTATTCCATCCTGCAAGAGGCCGCCGATGTTCTGGCCCTTCTGGATCATCTCGGTCTGGAACGGGTGGCCATTATCGGCACGTCGCGCGGCGGTCTGATCGGTACCTTTCTGGCGGCGACTGCAAGGGACCGGATTGCGGGCCTTTGCCTCAATGACATTGGCCCGACCATCGAAGGCGCCGGGATGGAGGCGATCGCCGCCTATGTTGGCCGCAAGCCTGTTGGCACCAATCTGCGCGAGGTCGCAGCGCGCCTGCCAGCGGCGATGGAGGGTTTCGATAATGTGACGCCCGAACGCTGGCTGGCGTTTGCCCATTGTCTTTATAGCGAAGGGCCGCAGGGGGTGGAGCTGCGCTATGATCCCGAACTTCGCGCCGCGGTTCTGGAGGCGATGCAGACCCCGCCACCCGACCTTTGGCCGTTCTTCGATGCGGTTGCCGGCTTGCCTCTGGCGCTGATTCGCGCGGTCAACTCCAACATTCTGTCGGCAGAAACCGCCGCGGAGCTGCACAGGCGCCATCCCGCGATGATTACCGCCACGGTGCCCGACCGCGGCCATGTACCCTTTCTGGACGAGCCGGAGGCGCTGGGCGCCATAAAGACATGGCTGGAGGAAATACAATGAATATCAA
>JBARVM010000006.1:0-3971 GCA_049646265.1 Paracoccaceae bacterium | reverse complement strand
CCGAACCCATATCCGTAAAAGAGCGATCCATCGGCCAGTGCCAGGCAGGCGGTTGGCTTTGCAGGGGGGGTGGTTTCCCTGGTCATGGCGCGGCTCCCGATGGTCAAAATCTGGCGGAACCTAAGGGCGCTGGGCGGCAGGGTCAAGGGGAAAGCCAAGGGCAGGGCCGCCCTTTTCCAGCTTTGTCTTTCGCACCGCAAACCGATTGCAGCGGGCGGTGGGTGCAGCTAGTCTTCGGGCTGGCCCCATGTTGGAATGAGAGAGAAAATGGAACTGCTTTCGCGCATCAAAACCGCCCAGACGGAGGCGCAAAAAGCGCGCGACGTGGCACGCCTTTCTACCCTGCGGCTGATCACGGCGGCGGTGAAGGATCGGGAGATTGCCCTGCGCGGTGCCGGTGCCGAAATTGGCGAGGGGGATGTGCTGGCGCTGTTGGGCAAGATGGTCAAGCAGCGTCAGGAAAGCGCCAAGGTTTACCTTCAGGGCGGGCGTGCCGAATTGGCCGAGAAGGAGCTGGCGGAGGTTGCCGTGATCGAGGGATTTCTGCCCCGTGCGCTTTCGGCCGACGAGACCGAGGCAGCCATTTCCGCTGCCATTGCCGAGGCGGGCGCGACAAGCCTGAAGGACATGGGCAAGGTCATGGGGTTATTGAAGGCCAAATATACCGGCCAGATGGATTTTGGCAGCGTCGGCGGCACCCTGAAAGCGCGGCTTGGCTAAGGCGTTGCCCGCGCGCGCGACGTCCGCTTCTGCGGAAATGGGGCTGAGCGGCGATATTGCCGTGTCGATCGGCAACGCGAACTTTCACAATACGGACGACAGCATTCTTGATGAAAGCCGATCGGCACAGGCGCTTTCGGGCGTTGTAGGGCTGGATTTCGGTGATTGGCATGGCCACATCGATTTTTCGATCGGCCATCGTGACCAGAATGGCAACGACTACGACAGTTATGCACCCGGCCAGTACAGCGCGGCAGGTCTGCACCTTGGCCGGAACTTCTCGAACATCTATGGCGGCGCCTTTTACGGGATGAACCGTTTTCAGGCGGAGTCTGCGATTACCGATAACGGCACCGCCATGGGGCACCTTTACGGTGTCGAGGTCGAGGTCGATCTGAATGACCAGATCACGGTCTATTCCCAGCTCGGCCGGGCCGACATGGTTGGTGATGGCTCCGATACGGCCTTTATCGGCAATTTCACCAAGGTGGGCGGCACCTATTCTGCGGGCGACTGGAGTTTTGGCGCCAGCTATGAGCGTGGCCGGTCGGACAATGTCTTTGAAGACAGTGGCGATTGGGGTGAATACCGGACCCTGACCATCGGCGGTGAATATCAGTTTCATCCGCGTCTGATTGCCACGGCAACCTACGAGACGGCCAAGTTCGTGGCCAATACCGAGGATGCAGCCAGCGAAGACATTTTTTCCATCGGGATCCGCGTCCCGTTCGGCACGCAAACCAAGAAGACCAATCTGACGACCAGCTACAATCCGGGTCTGGCTGCGGCATGGGCCGAAGCGCTGGATTGATCGCTGCTAGTGCTTGATGACCGGAAAGGCGGCCTTTCGGGCCGCCTTTTCTTTTCGTCTGACCGGCCTGATCGGTACTGTCAGACCCTGAGTGCTTCGTAGCTGACCATGACATGTTCGCGATAGGCCGGGCGGTGGGTCAGCCGGTCGTAGTATGCTCGCAGCGCTGGCATGTCAGCGCGGTCGATGTCGATGTCAAAATAGCGATAGAGCAGGTGGCCAAACTGGATATCCGCAAGGGTGAAGGCGTCCGAGACGAGGTGGTCCTGTCGCGCCAGCCGCTCTTCGGCGATGCTGAGCCAGTGTTCCAGCGCGGTGACGGCGGCGGCAATGGCCGCAGGGTCGCGCCGGTCTGCCGGGGTGCGGACCACGCGCCAGAAAATCGGTGCGGTAAAGCCTAAGGCGATATTGATCTTGGACCATTCGGCCCAACGGTCCACCTCTGTCCGCTTTTGCAGGTCTTCGGGCCAGAAGGGCGCGTGGCCATAGCGCGTCGCGACATAACGCAAGATTGCGCCGGTTTCCCACAGAAAGGGGCCGTCACCGTCCTGCAATACCGGCACCTTGCCATTGGGGTTCATGGCGCGATACGCGGGCGTATCCACAAGCCCGAACCGTTGCCCCGCGTCTCTCCTCTCATAAGGCAGGCCCAATTCGGCCACGCACCACATCAGCGCCTGCACGTTGGAGGAATCGGTGCGTCCCCAAATTTTCAACATCTAGCTCACTTTCGTCGGCTGTTGTGCCATGGAGGGGTACAAACCCAGGGTGTCTCAGGTCAAGGCTGCCTGCACCGTGGACGGCAGGGCAATGCGCTGCCGGAAACTGAGTGGATATCGCGTTTCCATCCCTTGCCAGCACAGGGCGAAACCCGGCCCGGCCATCGTCGCCTTGAGAGCGTTGTAGTAGGCATCCCAGACTTCCTCGTCGATAAGCCCCTGCTGCAACTGCACATAGGCGCTGTAGAAAAGCGACATCTGCGACGCGACAATCCGGTCGAACCGTAGCCGTTCGGCAGGGGCAAGGTCGGTCAGGTTGTCGCTGCCCTTCAGGTATAGTTCGGCATTGTCGGCGATAAGGCCAAAGACATCACTTTCGAGCGTCATCAGCGACTGGACTGTTGCACCTTCGATGGCATGGGCGTTGTGGCGCACCTCGTAGATCAGGAACACGACCGAGATCAGACCGCCGATGACGCCAAGCAGCGATGAAAGCGCCGCGATTTGGTTCCAGTCCCATTCCATAGCGACACCCTTCTTGCACCGGCGTGACTTGCCAGCCGCGCAGAAGCAAGATTAGGTCAGGCCTGATCATTCTGGCAATCGCAGAAAGCAAAAGGGCCCCGGATTTCTCCGAGGCCCTGTTCTTTGGTTCCGGCTGTGCCTAGTGGGCGTGGGCCTTGTCCCAATCGCTCTGCTTTGGCAACTGCTCGAACGTATGTTCGGGCGGCGGGCTTGGCAGGGTCCATTCCAGCGTGTCGGCATATTCGTTCCAGTAGTTGTTCTGGGTCACACGACGGCCAGCGACCAGCGTGTAAAAAACGATGCCGATGAAGAAGAGGAAGGAGGCGAAAGACAGGAAGGCGCCCATGGAGGAGATTTTGTTCCAGTAGGCAAAGGCCTCATTATACTCGATATAGCGGCGCGGCATGCCCTGACGGCCCAGGAAGTGCTGGGGGAAGAAGGTCAGGTTGACGCCCGCGAACATCAGCCAGAAATGCAGCTTGCCAGCCCATTCGGGATATTGACGGCCCGACATTTTGCCGATCCAGAAATAGACACCGGCAAAGATGGCAAAGGCGGCACCGATACTCATCACATAGTGGAAGTGCGCCACGACATAGTAAGTGTCGTGATAGACCCGGTCGACCGCGGCCTGGCTCAGCACGATGCCGGTCACACCACCCACGGTGAAGAGGAAGACGAAGCCGATGGCAAAGAGCATCGGTGTCTTGAACTCGATAGAGCCGCCCCACATGGTCGCGATCCAGCTGAAGATCTTGACGCCCGTAGGCACCGCGATGACCATCGTCGCCACCATGAAGTAGCTTTGCTGGGTCAGCGACATGCCGACGGTGTACATATGGTGCGCCCAGACGACAAAGCCGAGCGCGCCGATCGCCACCATCGCATAGACCATCGGCAGATAGCCAAAGACCGGCTTTTTTGAGAAGGTCGCGATGACGTGGCTGATGATACCGAAACCGGGCACGATCACGATGTAGACTTCCGGGTGGCCAAAGAACCACAGGATGTGCTGGTAAAGGATCGGGTCACCGCCGCCCGAAGGCTGGAAGAAGGTGGTTCCGAAGTTGCGGTCGGTGAGAAGCATGGTGATCGCACCGGCCAGAACCGGCAGCGACAGAAGGATCAGCCAGGCGGTAACAAAGATCGACCAGGCAAACAGCGGCACCTTGTGTAGGGTCATGCCCGGCGCGCGC
>JBARVM010000005.1:0-9015 GCA_049646265.1 Paracoccaceae bacterium | reverse complement strand
GAGGAAGTGGAGCTTGTCTTTCATCACCCCAAGGGCGGAGCAGTCTGATGACGGAAAAACGCGGGCTTGCAGACTACCCCCTTGCCGAAAAGCGCCCCGAGACGGTCAGGGGCGCGCGCGGCATCGAAATCGGCAAGATCACTATAGGGGCGATCATGGCCGGGGAGGTGACGATGGATGATCTGCGGATCACGCCGGAGGCCCTGCGGGCGCAGGCGCAAATCTCCAACGCGGCGGGGCGCGAAAGCCTTGCACGGAACTTCGAACGGGCGGCAGAGCTGGTCAACGTGCCGCAGGATATCATCATGGAAACCTATGAAATGCTGCGCCCAGGCCGGGTGGCGGAGGCGGAGGCGCTGATAGAGCGCGCCGATAGGCTGGAGCGCGACTATGGGGCGCGTCTGATCGCGGCCTTTCTGCGCGAAGCGGCGGACATCTACAGCCAGCGCGGCTTTGTCGCTGGCAAGACGGGGGATGAAACATGAGTTGGAAAACCGATTTTCGGTCGATCTACTACGCCGGCGCGCCAGAGCCAGACGACCCGGTGCTGACCCCTGCCGATACCGCGCTTCTGGTCATAGATGTGCAGAATACCTATCTGGAACGGCCCGACCGGGCGGGGCTCGATGCCGCGGGCAAGGCCGCCTATGACGCCTGGACACCTTTTCACGACCGGATGAACAGTCAGGTGATCCCACGCACCGCAGCACTTTTGGCAAGGGCGCGGGCGGCGGGGGTGGAATGTGTCTTTGCCCGTATCGCCTGCCATACCAAGGATGGGCGCGACCGGTCGCTTTCGCAAAAGCTGCCGGGGTGGAATAACCTTCTTTTGCCAAAGAACGAGGCGCCGTCGCAACTGGTTGCCGAACTTCGCCCCACGGGCGACGAAATCGAGATCACCAAGACGACGGATTCCGCCCTGACCGGCACAAATCTGCGGCTTATCCTGCATAATCTCGGGATCAGGAATGTCATCTGTACGGGGATATTCACCGACCAGTGCGTTTCATCCACCGTGCGCAGTCTGGCGGACGAAAGCTTTGGGGTGATCGTGCTCGAAGATTGCTGTGCTGCCGGGTCGGACGAATTGCACCGCAAGGAGCTGGAGATCATCAACATGATTTATTGCCATGTCATGACCAGCCGCGAACTGATCGCCATCATGGGTATCTGAACCGGCCTCTCTTTGCGTTACCGGCCCTTGCGACCCTTGATGGCTTTCAGCTTGCGGGTAATCGTGTCACGCGCGGTCTTCATGTCTTCCAACCTGCCGGACATGAAAATCCGGCCCGTTGCGCCCATCATCTGCACATCGTTTATGATGGCCCTTGGCGCGGCCTTTTCAGCCTCGTTCGCGGCGACGCAGGCGAAAAGGGCCGGGGCCATTTCATAGATGAGTAGCGCTACGCCGGGCACGAGGATGGAGCCGTCGCGCGAGCGGTTGAGGATGATGGCATGCTGATCCGACAGATCCTCGATAATGTCGTGATAGAGGATCTCTGGCGCCAGCTGGTCTTCGGGCTTGGCCTTGATCCCTTTCAGGATCGCCTGCCCTGCCGCCTCCAGATCCTGCATCCTGTCGGCGTGAAGTTCGAGCAGGCCGAATTGCCGTTCGGTGAAAAGAATGCCCGGCTCCATCTCTGGCGCGGCCTTCAGGGCAAGATCGGTGATCCGATGGATGCTCAGCGCGGGCGAAACCTCGATAATCAGCGAATTCTGGCCCTTGAAGGCGGGATAACCCCGCGCCCTGGTCGGCGAAGACAGGTAGGCCGCGAACTGCGGCTGCAGGTCTTCGATCGGCAGATAGACGCGAAGTTCGGTCATGCTAATGCTCCTCGGCGAGGTCGGTTCGGGCTTATTTCGCGCCGGCGGCTTCGAAATGTTTGGCCAGATCCGCATGGGGGCGCGGAATGACATGTACGGCGGTCACGTCGCCGACCTGCGATGCCGCTTCTGCCCCGGCCTCTGTCGCGGCCTTGACCGCGCCGACATCGCCGCGCACGACGACCGAGACGAGCCCGCCGCCCACCTCGTTCCGCGCGACGATTTCAACATTCGCCGCCTTTACCATTGCGTCGGCAGCCGCAAGCGCCGGCACATAGCCTTTGGTTTCGATCATTCCGATTGCCAGATTTGCCATGAGTGTCTCCTTCAAGATTTCTGGGTGTTTTCTTCGTCGATGGATCCGATGATCAGCGCATCGATAGGCGCTGGCCGTTCGGTGAAATATCCGGCCGCGACCGAACCTTGGGTGATCAACACCTGTTCGCCGGGTGCGCAGCCCAAGGGATCGAACGCGATCAGCGTGTCCCCTTTTTCCGTCTTCACTTCCAACAAGGCCCCGGTTGGCATGCTGCCAATCCGCCGCGAGGACCAGACCTTGCCCGATACGCGTCCCTTGATCATGTTGCTGACCTCTCAACTCTGATGCCTCTGCGGCGCGCCTCGTCCTGCGCCAGTGGCGTTAGGCGGCTGGTCCTGCCGATCCGCAGGCTGCGCAGGCCGCTGCCCAAACCGGCGATGTCCTTTTCGGTGATCAGCGCCTTGTCGAAATGCGGATCCTGCGCCGGTTTGGCCGGGCTGGCGACAATGACCGGTACCCGCTGGACACTGGACTGTGGCGCCGTCTGCAAGAGATCGAAGCTGATCATGCCGTTTGCCACATCTGCGGCAAAGGCCGGGTCCTTGGCGCGCGCCACCAGTTCCTGCGCAAATCGGGTCAGATCGGCGCCGCCCTGAATATGCACCATTTCGGTGACCGGCACGGCTGGCTGCCCAACCGGCTGCCCGATCGGCTGACCGATCGGCCGACCGGCCCCCCCGGCGCGCAACAGTGAAATCTCTTCCCGCAATATCGCACGAATTTCGTCGCGAATGGCCGACATCAGCTGGCCCCCGCTAGACGTAGCGCCGCCTCTGCCGCATTGCGGGCATTGCGCACGTCGGCCTCTGTTCCGGCCAAATAGAGCCGCCCGTTCGCGCCGATCATCCGCATGTCGATCAGCTTTATGTCCGCTTCCTTCTCGGCCTCGTTACAGGCAAGAATGGCATAGGCGGCCGATTGGCATTCCAAAAGATAGACACTTTCACCACCCAGAACCATCGAGCCGAGCTTGTTCCGGTTCATCAGGAACGCATGCTGATCTTCGACGCGCGTAACGAGTTTGGAGGCCAGGATTTTTGGCTTTTCGATATCGCCCATCGTCTTGCCAAGCGCCTGCAAGACAGCGGCGGCGCCTGCGTGAACCTCGGCGGTGGAATGGGAATGGAACTGCAGCGTGCCGAACTGGCGTTCCACCACCAAAAGCCCGGCGCGGACATCGGCACTTTTCAGCACGACATCTGTCAAGGCCTCGATATCCAGCCCCGGCGCAATCTCGATGATCTGCGAGGCCATGCGGGCGCGCGGCAAGGAGCCGCGCATCCACGTGGATACATAGGCCAAAGTCTGCGGTTGCAACTGATCGATGAAGATGGAGGCGCGAAGTTCCGTCATGTCCTGTCCCCGTTCAGGCCGCGCAGCTCTTCAAGGATCAGCTGCCGCAACAGGTCACGGTCAACACCCGGCGGACTGGCAGGTGGTGGTGGGGCAGCGATGGCTGCCGCCGCCCTTTGCCGCCCCTTGGCGGGGTGTGTGATGGAGGACAGGTCGAAGGTTCCAAATGGCACCGAGGTTTCCTTGTTATAGGCAATGCTGGTCCAGTGGACGAGATGTTGCGGCCCGACATTCTCGCCGATGGAGGAGCGGCCCTTGAAACCGGTGCCGATCATGAAAGATGGCGGCAGATGGGTGGCAAAACCCGCAGCCCCTTGCGAGCAGGGCGCATTGACCACCACACGGTAGACCGGCATTTCCTGCGAGAAGCGCAGGATCCGCGCGCTGTCTTCACCGTGAAATGCCGCCGAGTGACCCGCGCCGCGTTTCAGCGTCTGTTTGGCAAATGTCAGCGCCTGTTCGAAATCTACGGCGGCGGTTAGTGGCAGCACCGGGCACAGCTTTTCCTTGAAAAGGACGTCGTCCTGACCGGGTTCGCGGATGACCGGGATCAGAACCCGTGTGCTGGGGCTGACGCGGAGGCCCGCCTTTTCGGCGACCCAGCAGGCGCTCTTTCCGATGGCTTCCGTGTTGAATCCATTGGCGGAAAAGAGATAGTCGCGCAGCCGGTCGGCGTCGGCATCATTGCAGACATGGCCGCCAGCGGTTCGCAGGGCGCGTTCCAGATTACCAAGGTTGCCGTCGAGCGTCAGCACCACGCTTTCATTGGTGCAAAGCACGGAATTATCAAAGCTTTTGCTGTCGATGATCCGCTGTGCCGCCTGATCAACGTTGGCGCTGGGGTCGACATAGGCCACGGCGTTGCCCGGCCCCACCCCGATCGCGGGGTTAGAGGAGGAGTAGGCAGCGCGCACCATGGCGCCACCGCCGGTGGCCATGATCACCGCGATCTTATCAGAGCGCATCAGCGTCTGCACCAGTGGCACCGACGGCTCTTCTATACATTGGATAAGCCCCGCGGGTGCCCCGGCCTTTTCCGCCGCCGCCGCCAGATGGGTCGCGGCACTAAGGCTGCACTCGCGGGCTGCAGGATGCGGGCTGATCACCAACGCGTTGCGGCTGAGGATGGCCAGCATCGTCTTGTAGTAAAGCGTGGCAATCGGATTTGTCGCCGGGGTCAGGGCAAAGATGACACCCGCCGGCTTCGGCAGTTCGACGATCTTTCTGTCGGCATCGATGCGGGGTGTGACCAGATCCAGATCGCGGTAATGGTCCAAAAGCGGCAGCGCGCTCAGCTCGTTCTTCAGCTTCTTGTGTTCGGTGACGCCGTAGCCGGTTTCGCGCACCGCCCAATCCGCGTAGAAGCCCGCCTTTTCATGACCGGCACGGGCGACGGCTTCGGCGATCTTCAGGACGGCTTCGCGGGAAAAACTGCTGTAGTAGCGTACCGCCCAACCTGCGCGTCCGATCTTCATATTCGCGGAGGAAAGATTTCGGTCGGGCACATGCAAAAGCGTGGGGCCGGGGGGGGATTGAATGGTCATGCCGCTCGCCTCGCGGATTTCAGCAACTGTCTTGCCCGCGGCATGGCCGCATCGAACCGGTCGATGATTTCCTGACAAAGTTCCACATCCAGAAGAACGCCGGGCTTGAACTGCAAGACGCGCTTGTCGAGCGAGGAGAAGATCGCCCAGACACCATTTTCATAAAGCGCGCGAGAAACGGCGACGGCCCCTTCGGGATGGTCAAATTCCAGCCCCAGCACAACGCCACGCTGACGGACGCCGACGAAGATGTCGCTATGACGGTCCATCATCTCTTGCATGGACTGGGCAAAGTATTCCGCCACAAAGGCGGTGTTGGAAATAACCTCTGGCCGTTGCAGCATTTCCAGAACATGGTGGCCGACAAGGCAACCCAGTTCCGAGCCGCCAGAGGTGCTGATGTGGGCCGCGCCATCCTCATGCAGCCAGCCGCCGCATTCCTCGGTGACCATGCAGGCGCTGATCGGGTAGATACCGCCGCCGAGCCCCTTACCGGTGATATACATGTCCGGTTTCAGCCCATAGCCCTGCCAGCCCCACATGGTTCCGGTCCGCATCAGGCCGGTCTGCACCTCATCACAGATGAACTTGGTGCCATATTTGCGGCAAAGGTCCTGACAACGTTGCAGATAGCCTTCTGCGGGCATCGGGAAACCATAGGTCGCCGGGATGGTTTCAATGATGAAAGCGGCGATGTCACCCTGACGCAGCACCTTTTCCAGCGCGTCCGCGTCATTGAACGGCACCTGGAGGAATTCGTCCGGCTTGTCAGAGAGAAAGATCTTGCTGAACCGTTCGTCGCCGGTGGCCACCGAAAGGCCCGAGTGGCCGTGGTAGCCCTTGATGATCGACACGATCTTGCGCCTTTGTGTCGCGTAGCGGGCGGTCTTGAGCGCGATCTCTACCGCCTCTGCCCCGCCGGAGCCAAAGATGGCATATTTCATATGAGGCGCGGTTTTCACCAGCTTTTCGGCAAAGGCGGCCCGCGCCACTGACGGAAACCAGTGATTGCCCATGTCGAAATAGTCGAGCCCTGATTTCAACACCTCGACCAGTTCGGGATGGCGGTGGCCGAAATTGTAGGTGCCACCGTTCAGATGCAGGTCAATCAGCCGTTTTCCGGACATGTCGTAAAGCAGGTATCCTTCGCGCCGATCGATCACCATCGGCGTCCCGGCATCCTGCCAGAACTTGGTCTTGCCGGGGTTCCAATATTCGGCGGCCTTCTTCAGAAGGGCGTCTTTCGAGTCGAAACTGAAAAATCCGTAATTGAACACGTGATTCCCTCCTGCCCGCTTCAGCCTAGCCAATTACTTTTACCTTGCAAACAAAAAATGTTGGATGTCGGTCATTATTAAGCCTCGACATAGGGCGCTTTGGTCATATACTCGGGCACGGAGACGGTAATGGCGCACGCAAAATCCAAGAAAGACCTTCGTCACGAACAGATTCTGGCCGCGCTGGACGGTAATCCGGCCATGCGGGTGGTGGAGCTTTCGGAGGCTTTGCAAGTGTCGGCCGAGACGATCCGGCGCGACTTTGCAGAGCTTGACCGCGCCGGTCGCATCAACCGGACCTATGGCGGCGCGATCCGTAGCCAGCTTTTCGAACCGGCACTGGCCGAACGGTTGAAGTTGCATGTTCGTGAACGTCAGGCCATCGCGAACGAGGCGGTTGCGGCCTTGGGTGAGGTCAGCAGTCTTTTCATTGGTGGCGGCGCCACAACATTGCATTTCGCCCGTGCGTTGCGCAGCACCACAAGGCGTTTGCTGGTCCTGACGCCTTCGTTCAATATTGCCACAGAACTTTCGGCCAACCCGCTTCTTCAGGTGATGTCGCTGCCGGGTATCGTCGACGGTAAGGAAGGGTTGGTTCAGGGGCCGGATACGGTTGCGGCGATCCTGCGGTATCGCGCCTCTGCCGCGGTGTTGGGGGCGTCGGGTGTCGACGACAGCGGCACGAGCGAAGCATTGATGTCCGCGGCCCAGGTCTATTCCGCCATGGTCGGCAGCAGCGAAAGAACGCTGGTTCTGGCCGACGCGTCGAAGTTTGAAAAGCGCGCCTTGCAGATGGTAACCCATTGGGCAGCGAACGTGACGCTGATCACCGATGCACAACCGGCCGACCATATCCGGATTGGCATGGTTGAAGCCGGCGCGACACTCAGGCTGGCGAACGCCGGTTAGGGGTAAAGGCCGCCCCCCCCCCTTTTGGGGGACGCGGCTGGATCAGTTACTGCAGCTTGCCGGGCAAGCTCAGATCGCCAGAGGCGACATCAAAGACATCGGTCACGCACAGAAGGGGCGCGTGGATGTCGGCATTTACGCGCAGGGCCGCCGTCACTCCGTCATACCCTGTGCCCGCCAGCGTCGCCCCATCGGCAACGGGCACCGTCACCGCAATCTCTGGCCCATCAAGCGCCGGTTCATAGCCGGGACTGTCGAGGAAGATCGGCAGGCCAGGCCAGGTTGCCGGCATGGTCGGTGTCGCGCCTTCGGCAATGTCGCGCACGCCAAGCGCCCCTTCGCCGCAACCTTCCGTCGGGGTCAGGACAACCCAGTGGCTGTGCCAGATCAGCCCGTCATTGGCTGGATCGCCGTCGCCATCCTCGTCATAAAGCGGTGTGTCGTCAAAGTCGGGGTGGCTGGTCGCGGCAAGCGCAAGAATGCCGCTGCCACCCTCGAACCCGACCGTCGCCGGGTCAAGCGACGTGGGCCAAACATAGGAAAAGACCGGTGCACCGGCAAGCGCCCCAACCGGGTTGGGCTGCTCGGCCCCGGCGACACCGGCTGTGGTCATGCGAAAAGTCACCTGATTGCCATCGCGGCTGGCATGGGCGGCCAGAATGTCGAAGGCGGCGGTTTTCGTGGCATCGGCGGCAGAGCTGATCGCGCCTTCCTGATCGACGGCCTTTTCGTCGGCCAGCGCCATGTTGGCCGGCGCCAATGTCAGAGTCGTCATCAGTATCAGCGTCAGTGCCGGGTCGCGAACGGATGAAAGTAAGGTTCTGGTCATGGTAGCCTCCTGCGATATTTATTAGCGACTCGATATCATTTGCGCAAAGCCATTGCAATGATGATGTTGACTCGATATTATATTCCCATGAACCAGACCGACCTGATCCGCCTGCTGATCAACCGCTTGGCGCGGCTCGATGGCGCCGAAACCTGGGAGGGCGGCCTCAACCCCGCCCAGATCGCCGCGCTGGATTATCTGGCGCGGGCCAATCGCTTTTCGCGCGCGCCTTCGCATGTTGCCGACTATCTGGGCACCACGCGCGGAACCATGTCGCAGACGCTGAAGTCACTGGTACGCAAGGGCTATGCACGCGAAGCAAGATCGGCGCGTGACAAACGGTCTGTCCTTTTCGAACTGACAGCGGCCGGGCAGAGGCTGGCCGGCCGGCATGGCCAGATGCGCGCCGCGCTGGCGGCCTTGCCGGTGGCAGAGCAGACAGCGCTATTCAGCAGCCTGTCGGCACTATTGTCGGCGCTTCTTGCGGCCAATGGCGGCCGGGCCTTTGGCATCTGCCGTGAATGTATCCACCACCGCCAGACAGCCGATGGCGCCCATTGCGCGCTCCTCTCCTTGCCGCTGAGCGAAGAGGACGCAGGCCTGATCTGCCACGAACAAGTCGCCGCCTGAAGCCAATGGGTTGGCCGGCGGTCAGGCGGATTATCTTGACCCGTGCCCATTCCTTGATAGGCGGTGCTGTCAGACTAATTCGAACCAGTCTCAGTTTGCCCGCACGTGCGCAAACCTATGCGGAACAAAGAAACCGCCACTCTGCGAAAGCGGCGGCTCGGTCGAGTTTGAAGTTTTGGCGTGAGTAGAGGTGTCGTTCCTGGTTGAAGTGGTTGAGGACAGACGCGTGGATGGCGGAGAATTTCTGCAAACTTCGCATCCGCCGGAAACGGATCATCGCCCGCTCTCTTCGTCGAAATGGCAGGTGTGAATTCTCCGCCCGGTTGTTGA
>JBARVM010000004.1:0-4197 GCA_049646265.1 Paracoccaceae bacterium | reverse complement strand
ATCTTTTTCGGAAACAGTGTCCGCCCGACATGTTCAAAGCCGGGTATCTGCCGCAACACACTGCTGACACTGCTACCGCAGAGGGATTTTGCCACTGCCCCGTTCGCCTCGACCACGCGCAGCGCCTTTTCGGCAACCTCGGGGCTGACCACGACGGTCTGCTCCAGCACGTCGAAGGTTTCGCGCGCATGATAGTCGATGTAGAAGGCCTTCATCCGCGGCGTGATCCCGTAATGCACATCATTACGCTCCGGAACCGTTGGGTGATGCCATGTCCCGGCCGGGTCAAAGATCACACGCTGGCTGGCATTGATAATCAGGCCCGAATGCGCGCCTTCGTCACCCAGCTTCCGGATCACGGTTATCAGGGTGATCGAGGGCGGCTCGTCCGAAACATAGCGCGCCCGTGCCACCGCCTCGTCCGGCGCCCAGACCGATTCGGCGCAGGCTGTCAGAAAGAACGGCAGCAATAGAGCTATCAGGATGCGGCGCATGGTCTTTCCTTTGCAAACCGCCTCAGGCGTTCGCCAAAGCCAGGAAAATCAGCACACCAATAATGACGACCACCGCCCATTTGGTAAAGTTTACAAAACCGGCAAAGGTTTCTTCCTGAACTTTCGTGTTCATGCTGCCGTGTTTGTGGTCTGCCATGTTACGCTCCATATCCGCAATTTCGGTTGCTTTAGCCTATTCGTCCGGGCCTGTCACGGGTCTGATCGCCGCAACAGCAGAGCGCGTCAGCCTTTCTTCTTCTTTTTAGGGCCCAGGTCCGAGGCGAGCCTGAAGCCAATGCGGCGCGGCTCTTCCAGCTGCGGCGATTTAGGCATGGCACGCAGCATCACGTTCAACTGACTCACATGCTGGATCATCTGGGTGCGCGTGCCATCCTCGCCCCGCCCGTAAAAGGTCAGCACGTCGGGGTCGAAAAAGCCGATCCCCTCGATGGTTATTACCCCGGCATCGCCCCCGGCAAAGCCCATGGCGACCTCTTGCGTATTGTCCAGCTGCTTTTCGAAATTCTGGATATAGAGGATAATCCGCTCATAGGCCCATTGTGCCGGGCTCTTTTCGGCCAGAGGCTGACGGCCGATACTTTCGGGCAAAGGTTCCAGCTCGGCCGTGTCGGCCAGCTCGTCACAGGCGCGTGCGACACGGGCCTGCGGAAGGGCCGCGGCCTCCATCACTTCGGCCGACGTCTGGATCATATCCGTTACGGGATCTTCTGCCATAGGTTGACGCCTTTCTCATTCTGCTCGCAACTGATCAGGCCAGCCTGCCACAGATAATTGAGATGTGCGACCGCTTCCACCAGTGCAAGGCCAAATTCCGAAGTGCCGATGGGCCGTTTGTAGAGCGCGGCAAAGCAGTCAACCGCCGTTTGCGGGCTGGAAAGCTGGTCCAATAGCCGTGCCAGCGCGCCTTCGTGGTTCTCGATCTTTTGCACCAGCCGCTGCGGCAGGCCGGTAAAGGGCAGCTTGTGGCCGGGCAGCACCAACTGGTCGTCACGCGCAAAGGGCTGAAAGGCGCGGCAACTGGCCAGCCAGTCGGCAACCGGGTTGGCAAGGGGTTCGGTGGCATAGACGCCAAGGTTGGGCGAAATTCCCGGCAAAAGCTGATCGCCACCCAGCACAAGATTGCAGTCCTGTGACCAGAAGGTGGCCTGTTCAGGCGCGTGGCCATGACCAATGCGAACCGTCCAGTTGCGCCCGCCCATAGTGACGACCGACCCTTCGGCCAATCTGTCATACCCCAGCGGCAGTGGCGCGACCGTATCAGCGAAATTGAAGGGCCGTTCAGCGGCGCGCGCGGCAATCATCGGCTCTGGCATGCCCGCCGCGCGCCAGAAGGCCAGCGTTTCGGCGGCAGGTGTGGGCTGGACATCCAGCGTCAACATGCGCGCCATGAGCCAGGCCGTCCGGGTCGTGGCCAGACGTGCGCCCATGGTCTGAAACCAGCCCGCCAGTCCGATATGATCGGGATGATGATGGGTCACAACCACGCGTTTGACCGGCCGCCCGGACAGGGGTCCCTGCAAAAGCGTCTGCCAGATGCCGCGGGCTTTCTTGCTGGCAATGCCTGTATCGACGATTGTCCAGCCGTCCCCATCGTCCAGCGCGTAGCAATTGACGTGATCAAGCGCCATCGGCAGCGGCAGGCGCATCCACAGAACACCGGGTGCTATTTCCGTGGCTGCGCCGGTTTCTGGGGGCGCGGCAAAGGGAAAGCGGATGATGGGCGGCTGGCTCAACCGCCCAGCTCGTCGGCCGACAGCGCATAAAGCGCCTCTGCGCCCTCTGCCGCTTCTGCTAGGGCCGATTGATATTCCGGCATCAGGCGGTGAATGTAGATCCGAGCAAGCTTGGCGCGGGCGCTGTCTTTTCCGGCCACGGCGGCAGCGCGCAAATGGAAATGACCGCCGAGCACACGGGCAAAGGCCCGCGCATAAGGTACGGCAGCGGAAAACCGGTCCTGCATATCCTGCCCGGCCAGCCGATCTGTTGCCTCGCGCAGGGTTTGAATGGCGGTCAGGACCGGATCGGCAAGGTCGGGCATCTCTGGCAGGGCCGCCCTCGCCGCCGCCTCCATCTCGGCCATCAGGCGCTTGGCCTCGGAGCCGCCATCGGCCATCTTGCGCCCGACAAGATCCATCGCCTGAATACCGTTCGTGCCCTCGTAGATCGGCGTGATACGCACGTCGCGCAGATACTGGGCGGCGCCGGTTTCCTCGATAAAGCCCATGCCGCCGTGAATCTGCACGCCAAGATCGGCCACGGCGACACCCGTATCGGTGCCGAACCCCTTGGCAATCGGCGTCAGAAAGGCGGCGCGGGCGGTCCAGCTTTCCTGCCCGGTTGCGCGCGCCATATCGGTCGCCGCCGCGCAGGACAGGGCGATGGCGCGTGCGGCAAAAATATCCGCCTTCATCCGCGTCAGCATGCGCCTCACATCGGCATGTTCGATGATCGGCAGGCCTTGAACCCGCTCCTGCGCATAGGTCAACGCCTTTTGATAGGCAGCCTCGGCCATGCCGACCCCCTGAACCCCGACAGCCAGACGCGCATTGTTCATCATGGTGAACATCGCCGCCATGCCGCGATGCGGCTCTCCGACCAGCCAGCCGACAGCCCCTTCATAGGCCATCACGCAGGTGGGCGAGCCGTGAATGCCAAGCTTGTGTTCGAGACTGACAACCTTGAGGTTATTGGCCTTGCCGGGCTGGCCATTGGCATCCGGCAGATATTTCGGCACCAGAAACAGGCTGATGCCCTTGGTCCCCGCGCCACCATCGGGCAGGCGCGCCAGAACCAGATGGCTGATATTGGCGAAAACGTCATTATCGCCCCAGGTAATAAAGATCTTTTGCCCGGAAATGGCATAGGTCCCGTCGCCAAGCGGTTCTGCCTTGGTGCGCAGGGCGCCGACATCGGTGCCAGCCTGCGGTTCGGTCAGATTCATCGTGCCGGACCATTCGCCGGAATTCAGCTTTGGCAGGTAAAGCGATTTCAGCGTGTCGCTGGCATGATGTTCCAGCGCCTCTATCTGGCCTTGCGTCAACAAAGGGTTCAACTGCAGCGCCAGATTGGCGCCTGCCATCATGTCCTGTACCGCCATGTTCAAGAGCTGCGGCAACCCCATGCCACCATGGTCGGCAGAGGCGGCAAGGCCGATCCAGCCGCCCTCGCCCAGCTTATGCAGCGCATCGGCAAAACCGGGTGATGTGCGCACCACACCATTTTCCAGTCGCGCAGGCGTCAGATCGCCGCCGCGGTTCAGGGGTGCGAAGACATCGTCGCAAAGCCGTGCGGCCTCGGTCAGGATCGCGTTCGCCATATCGGCTGTCGCCTCTGCGAAACGGTCGGTGGCGCTGATCTCCTGCAAGGGTACGATATGGTCCAGGATGAAACGAATTTCGCCTGTCGCTGACTTGTATGTCATGGCCCGGCACCTCCAACTTGGCAATTCATGGCTGACAGCGTAATCACAGCGTTACAAAATCAAGCGCAAGGGGATTATTGCCGGATGGTGCAGATTGGGCAATTCAAACGCTGCGTAACGGACCTACGGTCTTGAGTGGCGCGCCGACTGAACTCCTGGACGATCAGCCCAAGGGTCTGGCCCGCGCCGCGCAGCTTTTGTCTGACGAACGGCTTGTCGCCTTTCCGACGGAAACGGTCTACGGGTTGGGCGGCGACGCGC
>JBARVM010000003.1:0-5470 GCA_049646265.1 Paracoccaceae bacterium | reverse complement strand
GCTCAAACAGCACCTCGGAGGAAAAGACAAAACGGTCGCCCACAACCCGCACCCCGTCGCGCCCGGCCAAAAGCTGCGACAGGCGGCCAAAGAATTCCGACCGGTATTTTGCCAGCTCTTTCACCTCGTCCTGTGCGGCCAGCGCCTCTTGCGCCAGACGTTCCTTTTCGGCCGCTTCCAACTCTGCCCGGCGCTTTTCTTCGGCCGCGACCCGCGCAAGAGCCGAATTCAGCTTGCTCCCCAAGGCCTCTATCTGCACGGCTGACGCGGCATCCTTGGCGGCAGAGGCATCCAGAAGCTCCTCCAAGGCACCCATCTGACGGCGCAGTGCCGCCACCTGTTCATTCAATAGGGTCAGCTTGCGCGCCCCTTCCGCCGAAATGGCCTGTTCTTCCGACAAGGCGGAATTAGCCGCCGCCAATAGTCCCTTTTGCCTATCGGCCTCGGAAAGCTGGGTCGCCAACGCCTCGCTCAGCTGCGCCTCTGCCGCCTTGGCCGCCGCCAAAAGGGTCAGCGTCTCCTCCGCCCGGGCGCGCTCTGCCTCCAGCCGTTGGTTCAGCGCGGCAAGCTGTCCCTCGGCGCTGCTCAGCGCCGCCTTTGTGCTGCCAAGCTCTGCCGTTGCCGTGGCAAGCGCACCCTCTGTGCTGGAGAGTTCAGCGGCAAGGGCCGCGTTTTGCGCCTCCGCCCCGGCAAGGCTGTTGGTCAGTGCGGCCTTCTCCTCCTCCAACCCTAAGAGGGAGGCGGTCAGGCTGCCGATTTCGGCCTGAAGATCGGCATTGCGCGACTTTTCCAGACCGAGACTGTCGGCAAGATCGGCCAGCTGCAGGTTCAGCTCGCTCAGCGCGTCGCCCTGATCATTTATGGTTTCGCGCAAGGCAAACTGCACGATCATGAAGACGGTCAGCACGAACATCAACACCATGACCAGCGCCGTCATCAGATCGAGAAAACCCGCCCAGACGGAACTTCCCTGCCCGTGACGCCCGCGCCCCAGGCCTGCCATCAGTGGCGGTCCCGGTCAGGCGAACCATCGCCGGCAGCCTGATCGAGCCGCGCCAAGGCCCGCACGGCACGGGTCAGGCCCGCCAGATCACCGCGCAATTCGGCAAGGGTTTCCTGACGCCCCGCCGCCACCTCCTCCAGCAGCCGCAGCATCTGCTTGTCAATGGACCGCAGGCGCATGCGACTTTCGGCGTCGCCAACGCCGTCCCCCTCGAAACCGTCAGTATCCTGCCGGGCCGCCAGCAAGCCCTGCGCCGCCTGTGCCGCCACGGCGATACGGTCGGTACGTTCCAGCAGCGCGTCCTGCCCGGCAATCATCCCTGCCATTGCGTCCGACATCGCATCCGCCATCGTCCCGGCCAAGGCCCCCGCCGAACTTGTCAGCCCATGTTCAAGTTTGAGCGACATGGCATCGACCGCCTGTGCCAGAGCCATTAACCCTTCGTTCAACTGCACCTGCTCGGTGGCGGCGCGTTCACGCAGTTCGGCGTAATAACCTGCCTGCTCGTCGAGATGCTCCAGCAGCATCTCCATCGCCACATTCGGCCCACCGCCCTCTGCCTCGCCATCGGTCAGGGACAGGCGGGTAAAGCGCGACAGCCACTCCTCCAACTCGCCGTAAAAGCGGTTCTGCCCGTGGCTGGCAAATAGTTCCAGCAATCCCACGACCAAAGATCCCGCGAGCCCGAGCAACGACGAAGAAAAGGCCGTGCCCATGCCGCCAAGCTGCGATTCCAGCCCGGTCATCAGCTTGGAAAAGACCTCTGCACTCGTCTCCCCCTCTTTCGGCGACAGGGCGCGGATCGTATCGACCACCGCCGGAACCGTGACCGAAAGCCCGTAGAGTGTCCCAAGAAGTCCAAGGAAAATCAAAAGGTTGGTCAGATAACGCGTGATGTCGCGCGCCTCTTCTATCCGCGCGGAAACGGATTCCAGCATCGCCCGAGCCGCTGTTGATGAAATATGCCCGCCCTTGGCCCCGCGCGACCGCAACAGATGCGACAAGGTTGCCAGAAGCCGCGGCGCCACCGTCATCTCGTGCCCTTCGCGGGCCGAGGCATAGCCTTCGATCCAGCGGACAGAGGCGATGATCTGCACAAGCTGCCAAAAGCAGCCTATGATGCCGAGCAGAAAGACCCCGAAGATCAAACCGTTCAGCCAGGGATTTTCCAGAACCACATGGCTGATCTTGCCAAAAACCAGCCAGCCGCCGAAAGAGACGAGAATACAGACAAGAAACACCAGAAGGATCTGCTGTACCGGCTGCGAAAAAAGCGCCGCCGCCTGACGCACAGGTCTTTCCATATCGTCAGATCCCCTTCCGCTGATGTGGTCGCGTCATGCCTCGGCGCAGAATAGGGGCCAGCGCCCCATATGCCAAGAGGGCAGACCGGCCCGCAGCCAATCCGCTGGCCCCCTAGCGGCGGATCTGGCGCACCCTTTCGGCGAGCCAGTCAAGATCGGCGTCACCAAGGCCCAGTTCGGCCAGATGCAGGGTCGTGTTCCACAGGTAATCGGCATTGCTGCCCGTCGCCCCGGCAGCCACCGCGATGATCTGCGCCTGATCTTCAAGGCTCAACCCCTGACAATATTGCGCATGGGCATGGTCGATCACATAGCTGACCGCCTCCACCCGGCGGCCATCGGACAGGACGACCGGCAAGAGCACCTCGTGATAGGCATCCGAAATCATCTCGCGCGCATGAAGATAGGCGCGCACCTGATCCTCCGCTTCCGGCGCCACGCCAAAGGCCACGCCGGCGCAGCTTGCCCCCTCCGCCGCATCAAGCGCCAACACCAGACCCGGCCGCTCGGCGGTGCCGCGATAATGGATGGAGCGCATGCAGAAGGACCTGTGCCAGCCCTCCAGCCGGGCGGTCAGCCGCTCGCGATAGGCAAAGCCCGGATCCCACATCAGCGAGCCATAGCCAAAAACCCACATGCTGCCCTGCCCTTACTGGCTGTTTCCCTTTGATGCACGTATATGCGATCTTGGCTGTCGAGAGAACCGGGGGGCACATGCGTTTTTTGGTCTGGATCACCGCGATTTGTGCCGCGCTTTACGCAGGTTACTGGGTCGTCGGTTCCCGCGCCGTCCTGCAGGGCGCGGAATCCGCCCTTGCCGAGATGAAGGCCGGGGGGCGGGCCGACTACAGCGCGGTTTCGCTGCAGGGGTTTCCCTCGCGCTTTGACCTGACGATCGAGGCGCCGCAACTGGTCAGCGCCGATGGCTACAGCCAGTGGCAGGCCGATTTCCTGCAACTTCTGGCCCTGTCATACCGCCCCAATCATCTGATGGCGATCTTTCCGCCACGCCAAACCCTTCGGGCTGGTTATGAAGAGATCGCGCTGGCCAACAGCGACCTTCGGGCAAGCATCGCGCTGGCGGCCAGCACCGATCTGGCGCTCGATCATGCCGAGGTGGAAGGGCACGATCTGGACCTGAGCAGTAACTTCGGCTGGCAGCTTCTGGCGGAAAAGCTGGTTCTGGCCAGCAGACGCGCCGACGGGTCAGGCACGACACATGAGATCGCGCTGAAAGTGACGGGCCTTGCCCCGGGCGACCAATTTCGCCAGCTCATCGACCCACAGCACCGCCACCCATCTGTGGCCAGCACCGCCTCGGCGGGGATGATTGCCAGCTTTGACGCGCCGCTTGACCGGCGACTGGCAGAGGCGCCGGTGCGGCTGCGCGCCTTGCGCGATATTGGCGTGACGCTCAGCTGGGGCACAATGCAGCTCACCGCCTCTGGCGCGGTCGAAATTGACAGCGCCGGTCTGCCCGTAGGCCGCATTGATCTTGTCGGCGATGACTGGCGCGCGATCTTTGCGCTATTGCGAGATGGCGGCGTTTTCGATCCACAACTGGCGCCGGGTTTTGAGAATGGGCTGGCGGAAATCGCCAAGGCCGACGGCACGCCGGATCAGCTGAAACTGCCGCTGATTTTCGAGAATGGTGGCGTCTGGCTGGGGCCCCTGCCGCTTGGGCCGGCGCCGCGCTTTTGATCAGTGGCAGTAGGGACCGCGCCCACGGGCGGTATCAAGATGCAGATGGTCCTTGTGATGCCGGTCCGATCCGGGGCCAAGCACGGTGTTGAAGGGGCCGCAGGCCCCCTTGCGGATGCTTTTCAGGATCTTGCCGCCCTTGCCATGGCCCCAGTCCTTGAGGACCGAGATCACCTTGCCATTGGCCAGAACCAGCGCCGAAATATCGATCGCCCTGCCCCGCCCATGTTCGGAAATGCGGGCACCTGACTGGCTGTTGCGCGTCCGGCAGACATAGCTCGCCGCGACCTGCAGCCGCGCCACGCCGCCCCCGTGGCTGCCGACCGCCTTGCGGACCGGCCCCTTGACCCATTTCTTCAGCGCCTTAGCCGTCTCGCAATCCATCGTGGCCGGGGTGGAGAGTTTCACCCCGGCGATGGAGCGGACGCGCACGCCCTCTTTCAACCCGCAGCCATCGACCTTGGCCGCAATAGGCGCCAGCTCTTCGCCGATGATCTCGCGATCACCGCAAAGGCCCCCCTTGGCACCCTTTGGCCGCTTGCCGTCAAGGGCGCTGTTCAGCCGGTCCTTCAGCCTGTCGGCGCGCTTTTTGGGGCGCTTCAGTGGGCCCTGATTGGCGATCTTTTCCAGCTCCTTGCCGATCTGGTCGGACAGGGACCCGGTTTGCGCCGCCAGCCCGCCTTCGCCTAGCACCTGTCCAAGGATGGGCCGCAAGACCGGGCGCAGCGATTGCAGCGGAGCCTCGGCCAGTGCCGAGCCCGCAAGAAGACCAAAGACCAGAAGGCTGGCCCCGGCCCCGGCTTTGCCGCACCTTGTCATTGATCGATCTGGCTGCGGCCGAAATCCGGCGCGGCCGTGTCCTGACCGGCCTCGATAATGCCGCGACGGATCGCTCTGGTCCGGGTGAAATAGTCAAAAAGCGCCGGCCCGTCACCCATGCGAATGGACCGCTGCAGGCCCAGCAATTCTTCGGTGAAGCGGCCAAGGATATCCAGCGTAGCCTCCTTGTTGGCCAGAAACACATCGCGCCACATGGTCGGGTCCGACGCGGCGATCCGGGTAAAATCCCGAAAGCCGGAGGCGGAATATTTGATCACCTCGCTTTCCGTCACCCGACCCAGATGATCGGCGACGCCCACCATCGTATAGGCGATCAGATGCGGGGTATGGGAAACGACGGCAAGCACCAGATCATGGTGCGCTGGGTCCATCAGATCGACATTCGCCCCCATCTTTTCCCAAAGGTCGCGCAGCCGCGCCACCGACGCCGCCGGTACCGAAGGCGCGGGCGTCAGAATGCACCAGCGATTGGAAAAGAGCCCGGCGAAACCGGAATGCGGGCCAGAATGTTCGGTACCGGCAAGGGGATGGCCCGGCACAAAATGCACATCGGGGCCAAGATGGGGCTGCACCGCCGCCACCACGGCCCCCTTGACCGAGCCGACATCCGTCACCGTGGCAC
>JBARVM010000002.1:0-4702 GCA_049646265.1 Paracoccaceae bacterium | reverse complement strand
AAGAAACTAGCCAACCCCGCGCTTTATGAACGCGCGGAAGAGGCGGTTCCTTGGCAAAAGAAATATGCCGAAGTGATGGAAGGGCTGGACCGTGCCGAAGCGCTTTGGCTGGCTGCGGCCGAGAAACTGGACAAGGCGGAAAGCTGAGTGGATTATCAATTCTATCTGACGGCGATGGTAACGCTTTTCGTTATTATCGACCCCATCGCCCTGACCCCGCTGTTTCTGGCGCTGACGCGGGGCATGGATGACCAGCACCGTCGCACCCTTGCCATTCGCGCCAGCCTAATCGCCATTGCTCTGCTGACGCTCTTTGGCTTGCTCGGCAACAAGATCTTGACGGTTATCGGCATCTCCATGCCCGCCTTTCGCATTTCTGGCGGCATCCTGTTGTTCCTCACCGCGCTTGACATGCTCTTTGAGCGGCGGACCCAGCGGCGCGAAGGCCAACAGGCCGACCCGCATCATGATCCGTCAGTCTTTCCTTTGGCGACGCCGCTTATCGCAGGCCCCGGGGCCTTTACGACAATGATCCTCTTGGTCAACAATTCCCCCACCTACGGTTTCGGCCATGTATTTGCCATTCACGCGATTATGGCTCTTGTCGTCGGGGTAACACTTCTTTTCTTTCTTTCGGCAGGTTTCATAGAACGACTCCTTGGCCGCACCGGCATTACCGTTTTGACGCGGCTTTTGGGTATGCTGCTGGCAGCGCTGTCTGTCCAGTTTGTTCTTGATGGGGTAAGGGGTTTGGGGCTTTCGTAGGCGTTAGGTGGTGCAAAAGTGGATGGTGAAACGACGTCGCGGCTGATCTATCTTGGCCTTTTGTTGGCGGCAGTGGCGGGCACACTCGTCACGGCCTTTCGCAGGTCGCCAAATCGCGCCCTTCAGCAGGTCCTTGTCTGGGGGCTGATCTTTGCTGGGCTGGTCGCCGGTTATGGCCTCTGGCCGGACATCCAAAAAGCGATGTACCCGCGCAAACCCGTCGAAGGTAGCAACGGTATTGAACTGACCGTCGCCGCCGACGGCCATTATTCTGTCGATGCCATCGTCAACAGTACCCTTGTAACCTTCATGATCGACACGGGCGCCTCTGACATCGTCCTGTCGCGCAAGGATGCGCAACGCGCCGGGATCGCGGTGGAGACGTTGAACTATAACGGCATTGCGGAAACGGCCAACGGCACGGTCAAGACCGCCCGCGTCGCACTCGATCAGATCGTCATCGGCACCTATGAGGATTTTTCCAAGAATGCCACGGTCTCGGATGGTGAAATGTCGATGTCTCTTTTGGGGATGAGCTATCTAGCTGATTTCGATATGCTTTTCATCGGAAACAAGCTGCATCTCAACCGCTGAGAGCGCCCATTAGCCGGACTTCTGCACCGGTTTGCTTTCGGCCTTCTTGCGCCAGCTGCCATCCTCTTCGCTCCAATATTGCGCGGCGAGCCCGGCATCTGTCAGCTCTTTCCACTGGCTGCGCGCATGGGCAAGTGCAGCCTCGTTATTGCCGTCAAAAAGGATGCAGGCGCGCTTCGCCGCCGCCGCCTCGGCGGTCGTAAGGGCAGCGCCATCGGCGATCATCAGACAGTCGCAGCCCTTTGGCAGGTCCGGCCCCATACACAGCAAAACCGGCTGCGCCTCCTCATGCTTTGTCCCGGCGATAGCGTGGGGCAGGAACCCGTCTTCGGGCCCAAGCCACAGTTTCTGATCGAGCCAGTCGAGCCTTTCGGCGCTGGTCAGCCGCACAGCCACGCGCCAGCCCTGTCCTGACGCTCTGGCCAAAAGCTGCGGCAGCGCCACTTCAAGAGGCGAACGAGTCAGTTGGTAGAAATAGACATCCCCCATCGGCCCGCAATCATCTTTCCATCAGATCGCGGATCATCCGGTTCAGCGTCAGCACGCCCCAGCCCGACGCCCCTTTGGGCGCAAAGGCGGTTTCGGCATTGGGCACACAGACACCGGCTATGTCGATATGACACCAGGGCGTCTCATCCTTGACGAACCGTTTGAGGAACTGCGCCGCGGTGACCGAACCGGCAAAACGGCCGCAGGAATTGCGCATGTCGGCGATATGGCTTTTCAACATGGCATCGTAGGCATCAGACAGGGGCATGCGCCAGGCACCTTCCCCCTCGCCGGCGGCGGCCTTCAAAAGTGCGCCGCAAAGCTTGTCGTCATTGGAAAAGACCCCGGCATTTTCCTGCCCCAGCGCCACGATGATCGCGCCGGTCAGCGTCGCCAGATCGATCATGCCAACCGGCTTGAACCGTTCCTGCGCGTACCAAAGAACATCGGCCAGAACCAACCGCCCTTCGGCATCGGTGTTGATCACCTCGATCGTATCGCCCTTCATCGAGCGGACAACATCGCCGGGCCGCTGCGCCTTGCCGTCGGGCATATTCTCAACCAGACCGACAAGGCCCACGACATTTACCTTGGCCTTACGCAGCGCCAGCGCCCGCATGGTACCTGCAACCACACCGGCCCCGCCCATATCCATCGTCATCTCCTCCATGCCCGCCGCAGGCTTGATGGAAATGCCGCCCGTATCAAAGACCACGCCCTTGCCAACGAGCGCAAAGGGACGATCGCCCTTCTTGCCGCCATTCCACTGCATGACCACGACCTTAGAGGGGCTTTCCGACCCCTGCCCCACGGCCAGAAGCGCGCGCATGCCGAGCTTTTCCAGCTGCGCCTCCTCCAGTATCTCGACATCCAGCCCCAGCTCCTGCATCGCAGCGAGACGTGCGGCAAAGTCGCTGGTGGTCAGCACATTGGCGGGCTCGTTGACCAGATCGCGGGTGAAATGCACACCCTCGGCCAGTGCGGCCATCGGCATGACCTCTGCCGCGACCTTTTCGGGCTGTTCGACCAGAAAACGAACGCCCGCGGGCAGCGATCCTTCGTTCGTCTTGTAGATGGTGAAATCATAGGCCCGCAGCGCCAGGCCAAAGGCCAGCTCTGCCGCGCGCGCCGCAGCCCCGGTAATCAGGACCGTCGTCGCGGTCTTGTCTGCCGCCTTGCCACTGGCCTGATCGGGCCGTTTTTCCAGCGACTTGGCGATGGTGGCGCCTGCCTTGCGTGCCTCGGCAGCGCTGGCGCGGGCGGGCAACTTGATCAACTGCACCATGTCGGCGGCAAGCCCGACCGGAAAGGCAATCTCCATCCCCTCTCCCGGCTTCATCTTTTCCCAACCCTTCCCGGCAAGTGCGCGGCGGATCGTGCCCTTCGTTGCCCGGTCCAACCGCGCCACCGCACCCGGCAGCCGCGCATCCGGCGCGATCACCAGCACCAGCTTGCCTTTGGCCTCTTGCGCCGTCTTGGCATCGGCTTGGTGAAAATGGATCTCGACTGGTGCGCGCATCACGGCTCCTCCGGCTGGGTTTTGCCGGACCCTAGTCCGACAAGCCAGCTTTGGCCAGATAGGAGTTTTCCCCACCGCCGCTTTGGTTTAGGGATAGAAAAAAGCAACGGGCATAATCCAGAGCAGGGGGCCGGGAGTGTTATCCAGATTCGACAGATATCTGCTGTCGCAGCTGATGATGTTCTTCGGCTTTTTCGCGCTTGTGCTGGTGTCGATCTATTGGGTCAACAGCGCCGCGCTGCTTTTTGACCGGCTGATTTCCGATAACCAGTCTGTCTGGGTCTTTCTGGAACTGACCGCCCTGTCCCTGCCGAATGTCATCCGCCTGATGCTGCCGGTGGCGGCTTTTGTTGCGACGATCTATGCCACGCACCGCATGGCCTCGGAAAGCGAACTGGTGGTGATGCAGGCCACCGGCCTTTCGCCCTATCGCATGGCGCGTCCTGTGGTCTATTTCGGCCTGATCGTCGCGCTCTTTCTGTCGGCGCTGAACCATTTTCTGGTGCCCATGGCCCGCACCCGGTTGAATGAACGCAACACAGAGATTTCGCAGAATATTTCCGCCAAGTTCCTGACAGAGGGCGCCTTTCTGCACCCCTCCGCCGGTGTCACCCTGTTTATCCGCGAAATCACCCCCGTGGGGGAGTTGCGCGATCTTTTCCTGTCCGACCAGCGCGCCAGCGATGGCGACACGACATACAGTGCCAAACGCGCCTTTCTGGCCAGATCCGAAAGCGGCCCGAAACTGGTCATGGTGGACGGGCTTGCCCAGTCCTTCGATCATGTCACCCAGCGGCTGGCTATAACCCGTTTTGCCGATTTCACCTATGATATCCGCGATCTTATCGCGACGCAGGGGCCAAGGGTACCAACGCTGGATGAACGCGCCACGCCCGCGCTGCTTTGGCCGAGCGCCGACCTGTTGGAGGAAACGCGCAGCTCGCTTGCCAAGGCGCTCTTCGAGGGGCACGACCGTTTCGCCAAACCGCTTCTGACCATGGCGCTGGCCTTTGTGGCCTTTGCCGCCATGCAAAGCGGCAGCTTTTCGCGGTTCGGCATGTGGCGGCAGATCGCACTGGCCTCTGGCCTCTTTGTCTTTCTGTTCTTCCTGTCGAACCTCGTCGACAAATCCGCCGCCCGCGCGGTCGAGGCGCTGTGGCTCGTCTATCTGCCGCCCTTTCTCGGTGCGGGCCTCGGGCTCTTCCTCATGGCCATCGGCAGCCGCAATCGCCACCGTCCGAGCACCCCACCCGCCCCAACCCGCGGGGTCATGGCATGAGGCTTACCCTTTACGTCGCACGGCGGTTTCTGGCGACCTTCTTCATGGTGCTGCTG
>JBARVM010000001.1:0-2649 GCA_049646265.1 Paracoccaceae bacterium | reverse complement strand
CCACCACACAGCCGATGAAGAGCGAAAAGCGCGCACCGTGGATCAGTCGCGACAGGATATCACGCCCCACCGCATCTGTGCCCAGAAGGTAACGCGCATCGCCGCCTTCCTGCCAGGACGGCGGCATCAAAAGCGCGTCCCGTGCCTGTTCAATCGGGCTGTGCGGCGCCAGCAACGGCGCAAAAATCGCAATGACAATCACCGCAATGAAGACCCAAAGCCCAAGGACGGCCCCGCGATTTTCGCTGAAATAGTGCCAGAACTCGGCCAGTTCCGCGCGCAGGCCAGTCGCAGCAATCGGTTCGATCTCTGTTGATAGGGTCATTGTGCTTCTCTATTTGTAGCGGATGCGCGGATTGATCAGCCCGTAAAGCAGATCGACGATCAGATTGACCACCATCACCGCCGTAGCGATGATCAACAACCCGCCCTGCACCGACGGGTAATCCCGCCGCGAAATACTGTCGATCATCGCCTTACCGATACCCGGCCAGGAAAAGATCGTCTCGGTCAGGATAGCCCCGCCAAGCAACGTGCCAACCTGCAGCCCGATGGTGGTGACCACCGGAATAAGCGCGTTGCGCAAGGCGTGAATTCCGACCACCCGCATCGACGACATGCCTTTGGCGCGCGCGGTACGCACATAATCTTCGCCCAGAACTTCCAGCATGGCCGATCGGGCCTGCCGGGCGATAACCGCCATTGGAATCGTGGCCAGGACAATGGTCGGCAGGATCAGGTGCGACAGGGCCGAGGTGAAAGCACCCTTTTGCCCCGATAGAAGGCTGTCTATCAGCATGAAACCCGTCACGCGCGGAAAATAGTAGAGCAACGAGATGCGCCCCGACACCGGCGTCCAGCCCAAGGTGCCGGAAAAGAAGATGATCAACAAAAGCCCCCACCAGAAGATCGGCATCGAATAGCCGATAAGCGCGGTGCTCATGCTGATCTGGTCGAACCATGTCCCGCGGCGGATCGCGGCGAACATGCCAAGTGGCAGACCTATGGCCGTTGCCAGCAGTATCGCGCAGATCCCAAGTTCGATCGTTGCGGGAAAAAGGGTGAAAAACTCTGTCAGCACTGGTTTCTTCGTAACGATGGAAATGCCGAAATCGCCTTGCAGGACTTGGCCCAGAAAACTCAGATATTGCTGCCAGATCGGCCGGTCATAGCCCAAGGCATGCAAAGCCTCCTGATAGCGTTCAGGGGTCAGACCACGCTCGCCTGCCATCAGCAGGACCGGGTCGCCCGGCAGGACACGCACAAAGCCGAAGGCCACGATGGTGATGCCCAGAAAGGTCGGCACCAGATAGGCAAGTTTGCCTAGGATGAAACGGATCATATGGCCCCCAAGACCGATGGGCGCGCCGGCTGACCGGCGCGCCTTTTGTTCGTTTTGCCTTATTCGGCGATATCAACGCCGTCGAAGCGGTGCGAACCGAGCGGGTCCATCACATAGCCGGTAACAGCCTTGGTCATCGGCATGAACACGGTCGAATGGTCGAGCGTGGCCCAGGGCGCTTCACGCTTGAAGACCAGCTGCGCCTCTTCATAAAGGCGGGTCCGCTCTGCCACGTCAGAGGTGACCTTGGCCTTCTGGATCAACGCATCAAACTCCTCGTTGCACCAGTGAGCACGGTTCGCGCCACCTTCGCCCGCAGCCGCGCAACCCAGAAGAACCGAGAGGAAGTTGTCCGGATCGCCATTGTCGCCGGTCCAGCCCAGAATGACAGCGCCATCGCGGTTCAGCTCTGTCGATTTCTTCAGGTACTCGCCCCATTCATAAGAGACGATCTCGACAGTGACGCCGATGGCGGCAAAGTCGGCCTGGATCAGTTCAGCCGTGCGCTGTGCGTTTGGCATGTAGGGTCGTTGCACCGGCATCGCCCAGACCTTCATCGACAGATCACTGACACCAGCCTCTGCCAACATCGCCTTGGCCGCCTCCGGATCATAGGCATCATCGACAACCGCGTCATTGTAGGACCACATGGTCGGCGGGATCGGGTTCTTGGCTACTTGACCGCTCCCCTGAAAGACAGCGTCAATGATCGACTGTTTGTTGATCGCCATGTTCAGGGCCTTGCGAACTTGCGGATTGTCGAACGGCGCCATTGTGGTGTTGTAAGCCAGGTAGGCAACGTTTAGCCCGGCTGCCTCCATCACATTAAGATCGGGGTTGGCCTTCAGCGCCTCGATATCGGCCGGGGCCGGATAGGGCATGACCTGGCATTCGTTCGCCTGCAGCTTTTGCACACGCACCGCAGCATCCGGCGTGATCGCGAAGATCAGATCGTCGATCGCCTGCTTGCCGCCCCAATAGTCGGGATTGGCCTTGTAACGGATGACCGCATCTTTCTGATAAGCAACGAACTGGAACGGCCCCGTACCAACAGGTGCCTGATTCAGCTCAGACATGGTGCCCGCAGCCACCAGCTGATCTGCATATTCCTTTGACAGGATCGAGGCGAAATCCATGGCCAGATTGGCAAGGAAGGGTGCCTCGGCGCGGGTCAGGACGAATTTCACCGTAAGATCGTCGATCTTCTGGATGTCGCCGATAACGGTGTTCATTTCCATACCACCGTAATATTCGTAGGTGATCCCTTCGATATAGCCATGCCAGGGATCATCTTCCTTACCCTGACG